>CAZJPD010000001.1:0-48285 GCA_964547795.1 uncultured Candidatus Midichloriaceae bacterium
ATATAAGGATAGGGGAATTAGTGTATACCCCTTCCTTTTTACTAACCCTATTAGTTTTTTTATTTCTTTTTTATGTAATAACAACTTTCTTTGTCGTCTAGGATAATGACTAAATTTTTTTGCTTTACTATACTCATTGATATTTGCACCTAATAAGAAAATCTCATCACCTATTTTGTCTGCATAGGATTCAGCAATACTAGCTTTTGAACACCTCAATGACTTCACTTCTGTTCCCTTTAATACAATACCCACCTCTATTTTATCTTCTATACAATACTTGTGATAGGCTTTTTTGTTTTGAACAATAATCTTGATGTCTTGGTTGTTTTTCTTCATTTACTCAATAAATTTTTTGGCAAGATTATCAAATTCGGTAATTTCCTTAAGTAATTTGCTTAACTGGTTTAATGGAAGCATACACGCTCTATCACTTGGTGCTTTATCTGGATTCTGGTGTATTTCTATAAATAGTGCTGCAATGCCAATAGCCACAGCTGCTCTTGCCAGCGGTTTTATAAACCTTCTCTGACCACCACCCCCTATACCTTGTCCCCTAGGTTGTTGTACTGAATGGGTAGCATCAAACACAACTGGATAACCTGTATCCCCCATTAATTCCAAGCCCCTCATGTCGTTAATAAGCGTATTATATCCAAATGACACACCACGCTCAGTAAGCATGATTCGCTCATTTCCTATAGATGCTAATTTTTTTACGATATTTTTAACATCCCAGGGGGCTAGAAACTGTCCCTTTTTTATATTAATAACCCTACCTGTTTCCCCAGCTGTTAGTAACAAATCTGTCTGCCTACATAAAAAAGCTGGTATTTGGAGTATATCAACTACTTCTGCTATAGGATGACATTGTTCTGAAGAATGAACATCTGTCAATACTGGACATTTTATCTTTTCCCTTACCTCCTGAAATATCGGTAATGAGGTTTTCAATCCAACACCCCTCTTACTATCAATGGAGGTTCTGTTAGCCTTATCAAAAGAAGTTTTAAAAATGAACTTGATGTTGTATTTCTCTGTTATTTCTTTAATACCCATTGCTATTTCCAATGTATGATCTCTTGACTCCATTTGGCATGGACCTGCGATTAGGACGAGGGGCAAATCATTAGAAATAGATATATCTCCAAGTGATATTTTTTTAAATTTTTTCATAACTATTTCGCCCCAAATTTAAGAGATTTTTATAATTGTTATTGTATGCTAAGTTGATGACTAGCTCAATATATTTTAGTTATTATAATATGGTAAAAATGCCCCATTGGCCAAAACCCTTTTGTAAAAATTTTATTGATCTGAAATTAGGGGGGGTAAAGACCTTATTAAGTAGAATAGGTAACCCCGAAAGAAAACTACCACCAGTAATTCACGTAGCTGGGACGAATGGCAAGGGTTCTACTATAGCCTTTTTAAGAACTATACTAAAGGTTGCAGGATATAAAGTTCATCAATACACATCACCACACCTTATAAGGTTTAATGAGAGAATTGTACTTGCTGATAAAAAAATCACTGACAAACAATTGTTTGAAATCATCGAAGAGTGCAGAACCCATGCAGAAGACCTTAAACTAACCTTCTTTGAGGCAACAACTATCGCTACATTCCTGGCTTTTTCAAAACATCCTGCAGACATAGTGCTATTAGAAACTGGTCTTGGAGGAAGGCTAGACGCAACCAATGTAGTAAAAAATGTTATATTGAGTGTAATAACCCCCATCTCTTATGATCACATGGAATTTCTAGGGGATTCTTTGTTGGAAATAGCAAGTGAAAAGGCAGGTATAATAAAACCAAATTCAAAATGCATTATTAGTTGGCAAGAAAAGGGGGTGCTTAATTTTTTGGTTCGAAGGTGTAAACAAATGGGGTGTCAAAATTATGTATGGCAAAGGGATTGGAACTTTGTAAAAATTGATGATGGGTTTTCTTTTATAGATTTGTTAGGGGGAGAGGGGGTTGATTTCCCTATACCAAGCCTCAGGGGGATACACCAAATAGTAAATGCCTCAACTGCAATTGCAGCCATCAAGGTTATCAATACTGATTTTAATGTGAGTGATACGCATATAAAGCAGGGTCTGACAAAAACATATTGGGCTGCGAGAATGCAAAAAATTCAAAGTGGTACACTGTCATCTTTGTTGCCTAAAAAATGCGAGCTGTGGCTTGATGGTGCACATAATACCTTTGGAGCAGAGATGCTATCAGCAACCTTAAATACACTTCCGCCTATGCCAACTTTTTTAATAAATGGCAGAACCAAAGACAGGGATATAGAGGGATTTTTAATGTGTTTTATAGGTAGGGTTGAGCATATGATTGCAGTTCCAGTAGAATGGGAGCCACTTAGTGAGAATCCAGAAAAAATAAAACAAGTGGCAGAAAAAATAGGATTTAGTGCTACTACATCTGAATCGTTGATTGAAGCGGTGCAAAAATGCTTGGAATTAGCAAAAGGAAGAACTATAAGAATACTGATATGTGGCTCCTTATACCTTGCTGGAGATGTGATGGAAGCTAGGTCAAGATAGTTTTTTCCATATTTTTAGAAATTCCCAAAATTTCCGATTGAAAGTATTTTAATAATGTGATACTCATTTCAGCAATATCATGCGATGCGGGGTGGAGCAGCTAGGAAGCTTATCAGGCTCATAACCTGAAGGTCGCAGGTTCAAATCCTGCCCCCGCTACCAGAGTTTGGGCTAGATACAGGGGATTAGAGAAAAAGGTAGAATTTTATGTTTCCGCACTGTTTCCGAAAAATAACTAAGATAGGGACGCCTTAAAAAGAAAATTGTTTATCTATAAAGATTGATAAAAGGCTTTTTAAGCTTACTAATGGGGTGTTGGGTAAAAGGAAATAAGCTAAAAAAGGGGCTTCTACAAAATCATTTAATCAATGAATTACAATCCATCTACTATTAGGTTTACATAATCCATGGATAATATAACATTTCATCTATCTCTAGGCAATATTTCCAAAATTCTTACCTTTACAGAATGACTTTTTTTGTATATACAATCTATATTAGCTTTAATATATGGTTGCTTATGACAGTAAAAATTAGGTTAGCAAGATTCGGAGCTAAAAAGAGACCTTGTTATAGAATGGTGGTTGCTAATTCAAATGCATCAAGGGATGGAAAATTTTTAGAAAAGGTTGGGATATATAATCCAATGCTATCCAAAGAAGACGAAAATAGGGTTGTTCTTAATCAAGATAGGATAAAGCATTGGCTATCAGTCGGTGCACAACCAACAGAGAGGGTAAGTAAGTTTTTGGAAAAAACAAAAGTTATCAAGATTAAAACCACTATAAAAAGGGGTGTGAGAGCTAAAATCACTACAGATATACCCGCTAAAAAAGAACTCAAAGAGAAAGACAAGGTAGTTGCAGGTAAGTTTGTTGAGAAGGGGGTTGAAAAGGACAAAGTAGTTGTAGATAAGCCTGTTGAAGAAAAACTGGAGAAAAATAAAAAAGCAGAAGACGACAAAGATAAATAATTCTACCTATCAAGTAAGCTTGATATTAGAGGTAAGAAAATGTGGTGGGTAAATATCTTGACATTATTTCCTGAAATATATCCAGGTCCGATACAGTATTCAGTTCATGGCAAAGCGTTAGATGCAAAATTATGGGATATAAAGATCAAAAATATAAGAGACTTTGCTTTTAACAAGCATAAAACCATAGATTCCCCACCTTACGGAGGGGGGGGGGGAATGATATTAAGAGCAGATGTTTTGGGTGAAGCAATAGAAAAATTCTTTTTGCCTAATAGATTTCCCATTATCTATTTGTCCCCTAAAGGTAGATTATTTAACCAAAAAATGGCAAAAATTTTTGTCCAATCAGCCGATGGGATAAATATTTTATGTGGACGCTTTGAAGGTATTGATGAGAGAGTAATAAAAGAGTACAAAATAGTTGAAATTAGCATAGGAGACTATATACTATCTTCTGGTGATATAGCTGCATTAGCTATTATAGATTGCTGTCTAAGGTTGTTACCTAGGTATTTAGGAAATGAAAAGTCGCTGAAAGAAGAGAGTTTTGGAGAAGGTTATTACGAAAACCTACTGGAGTATCCGCATTATACCAAACCTGTTGTGTGGAAATCTAATGCAGTGCCTGAGGTATTGATTTCAGGTCACCACGTTAAGGTTGATGAATGGAGACTGAATAAAGCAAAAGAAGAGACAAGGAATAAGAGACCGGATTTATGGAGCAAATACTTAAATGGAGTTAAAAATGAACTTAGTTGAAAAATACATCAAAAAACAAATTACTACCCTTGTGAAGGGCAAGGATTTGCCTGATTTTAAACCAGGGGATACAGTAAAAGTACACAATAAAATTATAGACGAAACTAGTGAACGTATACAGATTTTTGGGGGGGTTTGTATTGCAAGAACCAATAGCAAGTTGGGTTCTACATTTAAAGTAAAAAAAATCAGTGGAGGTATGTGTTTTGAAAAGACATTTCCTCTTTATTCCCAATTGGTAGCAAAAATAGAGCTGATACGAAAAGGTAATGTTAGAAGGGCAAAGTTGTATTATATGAGAGAGTTGGTGGGCAAAGTAGCTAGAATTAAAGAAAGAATAGAGTTGGGTAGCAATTAAAAAAAGACCCAATAAGTGGGTCAATCAGATTATTCGTGTAAATAGAAAAATTTTATTTATCAATTAAATCATATTTTAAACCCCCACATAAAGGTTCAAATTGATTAAGAGCAAGAATCCTATTTTAGCTTCGCTGCTTTCAGCATTTGATGGACCAACCCATAAGATTAGCTCATTTACTAATTTTTTACTTACTATTGACCTTTTTTAGATAGTTTATCCAATAATTTTTATCTCCTCTTCCAGGTCAATATTGAATTTTTCCTTTACTCTTTCCTTAGCAGTTTTTATCAAAAATTCTAAATCTGAGGTTTTGGCATTTCCCTCATTTACCAAAAAATTACAATGCAATTCTGAAAATTTTGCATCGCCTTGTCTCATACCTCTTAATCCACATTGGTCAATCAACTGCCAAGCTTTATGATTGTTTGGATTTTTAAATGTAGAACCACCTGTTTTGGATTTTATAGGCTGAGTTGATGATCTTTGCTTTTGAATATTTCCAATTACCTTTAGTATTTCAGCTTTATCTCCCTTTTGTCCCCTCAGCTTTGCTTCATAAAATATCCATTCATCGCTTAGATTTTTTCCTCTATAGCGATAACCAATCTCTCTGTTTTGAAAAGTTTTCATTTCTCCAGTCAGCATACTAATTACCTTAGCTTCAATTAAACCCGATGATGTATCCTTATTATAAGCACCTGCATTCATAGCCAAAGCTCCTCCTATACTTCCTGGAATCCCAGCAAAAAATTCAAGTCCTGCTATTGAGTTTTTTGCTGCATAAGTAGCAAGATTTAAATCCAAACATGCACCTCCTACCACAATATCGTTACCCCCATACTCAATATAATTAAATCCTGATCCAAGCTTTATCATAACACCCTTTATTCCACCATCACGAATCAATAAATTAGAGCCTGCACCCATAATATAAACAGGCAAATCTCCAGGCTTATTCAATAAAAAACATTCTAAATCTTCAACATCTTGTGGAATAAATAAAACCTCAGCGATAGCAGTTGTTTTAAACCAACACATCTTGCCAACATCAGCATTTTCTCTGTACTTTCCTTTAATCTCTGGTAAACTATCGGTGGTAAACATTTAAAACGAGTCTTATATGAATACTGAAATTCTAGGTATCAAGGATAGCATAGAAAAGTCATTAGAACTACTAAGAGGTTATCTTTGACCTGGAAGAGGCTGAGAAAAAATTAAAAGAGTTATCAAAAAAAGTTGAAGATCCGAATTTATGGTCTGATCAAAACAAGGCTAAATCCATATTGAGAGAAAAAAATTACCTAGAGGCTAATATAGGGAAAATTGCATCCATAAGTGATGATTTAAAATCTTATCTGGATATGATTAAATTGTCAGAAATTGAAGGGGATGAAGAGATTTATAATGAGACCTTACTTCAACTAAAGGAGTTAGAAGATTCAGCAAAAAAACAAGAGATAGGATGTTTATTTAGTGGTGAGTTAGATGAAAATCATTGCTTTCTGGAAATTCATTCAGGGGCTGGTGGGACAGAAAGCGACGATTGGGCTTCTATGTTAATGCGAATGTATACTAGATGGATAGAGAGACATAATTTTCAATATGAGATCATCGATACCTTAATTGGTGATGGGGTGGGTATAAAATTCGTTACATTTAAAATAAAAGGAAAGAATGCTTTTGGTTGGTTAAAAACAGAGAGAGGTGTACATCGTTTAGTAAGAATATCACCATTTAACAGTGCAGGGAAACGCCATACTAGTTTTGCAAGTGTTTGGATTTATCCAAAGATTGATAATAATGTCTCTGTTGAAATCAAAGAATCTGATTTGAGGATTGATACATATCGCTCATCAGGAGCAGGAGGACAGCATGTTAATACCACAGATAGTGCAGTTAGAATAACGCATTTGCCTACAAAGATTATTGTACAATGTCAGAATAATAGGTCGCAACATAGAAATAAAGATGAGTGCATGTCTATGTTACGATCTAAGTTATATGAAATTGAGTTAAAGAAACTAGAGGATAAGGATGATAAGAAAAACTCGGAAAAAACAGAAATCGGATGGGGGAATCAAATTCGTTCTTACGTTCTACATCCATATAAGATGGTGAAAGACTTGCGTACCCAGCACCAAACCACCAATATTGAGGCTATTTTATATGGTGATATTGATGACTTTATCCAAAAGGCTTTAAAAGACTCTGTTAGTGGGAAAGGCTTGAAAAAACTCCAAGTAAAAAAATAAAAACTTGAAGAAAATTGCTAATTCTACTACAAGTTATTATAACTTTTATGATGAGCAATATAATATAATGAATTATCCTTTAATGCCAATAGCAACAGCTATATGGTTAGTTGAGAATACAACACTTACTTTTGAGCAAATTGCAATTTTCTGTGGATTGCACATACTTGAGGTTCGAGGCATTGCTGATGGAGGGGTTGCACAAGATATTAGGGGGGTAGATCCAATAACTCATGGGCAACTGACTAAAGATGAAATTAAAAAATGTGAAAAAGATAGTACTGAGAGATTAATTTTATCAGAATTAGCTGTTAAGCTTATAAAAGAACAACAGAAAACTAATAAAAGGGGGAGTTACATTCCTATTGCAAGAAGGCAAGATAAACCTAATGCTGTAATGTGGTTGCTTAAAAATTGTCCTAAAATGACAAATGCTCAGATTTCTAAATTGATCGGGACAACAAAAAATACGATAAATTTAATACGTGAAAAAACACACTGGAATTATAGTAGCCTTCGTGTTAAAAACCCCGTTTTACTTAGTCTTTGTACACAAACTGAACTGAACTATATACATGAGGTAGCCAAGAAAAAAGCAGAAGATGATAAGTAAGTAAAATTGGCACTGTTGCAAAGTGTATATGTGTCAAGTTAAGGGATGTAAGGGTGGTAAATTGAGGGATTGAAATGTAGAAAGTAGCCTTTTCCTATCTTTTTTAGTTTATCTCAATCTATAGCTTATTTCACCAAAGTGTGGAGATTGTTGTAGCTGTACATCTTGGTCATTGCGAGCCTACAGCAGTAGGCTTGGCAATCCACCCCCCTGCCCTGTCATTGCGAACTCACAGAGTGAGTATGACAATCCCTGGATCACCACAGTCGCTTTCACTCCATCGTGATGACGGAATAAAAAAGTCGAAATATAATTATCCCTATATGAGCGAGAATGCGATGCTGTAGATACCTAAGTGTACTAAGTTATATTATGCAAGAAAGTATGTATTTTTATATAGTAGGAATTATGATATATAACTTATTGTATATTATTTTTGATATTTAGCATTATGCTATAATATGAAGTTTTAACCTATCTTCGATATGAGTATTGTACGGAAAGCTTTTCCTTTTTTTAGTCGAGACAATAATACTGCTTTTTTTGATTCCGCTGCAAGTACACAAAAGCCGAAAAAAGTAATAGACAAGTTAAATGAAATATATTCATACGATTATGCAAATATCCACAGGGGGCTTTATGATTTAAGTGCAAAGCTGACAGCTGATTTTGAACAAGTTAGGGAGAAAGTCGCAAAATTCATCAATGCTAAATTCACACATGAAATTGTCTTTACAAAAAACGCAACAGAAGCAATCAATTTGGTTGCTCACTCTTATGGCATCCCCTTTATTCATAAAGGTGATGAGGTACTAATTTCCACTATGGAACATCATTCTAATATCGTCCCATGGCAACAACTCTGTAAAGAAAAAAATGCTGTACTGAAGGTTATACCCATTACTAAAGCTGGAGATATTAAATACAATGAACTTGAGAAAATAGTATCTAATAAAACAAGGATGTTAGCAATTACACAAATGTCTAATGTTTTTGGCTCAATAGTTGACATCAAAAAAACTATTAGTATGGCAAAAAAGGTTGGGGCAAAGGTTTTAGTTGATGCCTGTCAATCGACTGCACATATTAAGGTTGATGTTCAGAATTTGGATTGCGATTTTTTAGTCTTCTCATCACATAAATTATATGGTCCTGCTGGAGTTGGTGTTCTATATGGTAAGGTTGCATTGCTTGATAGTATGGACTTATACCAAACAGGGGGTTCTATGATAAAAGAGGTAACCTTCGATCATACAACTTTCTTGAAAACACCACATAAGTTTGAGGTGGGTACTCCTGCAATTGTTGAGGTGATTGCATTTGGGGTGGCATTGGATTACCTACATTCAATTGACTTGCCACATATTTGGCGGGAAGAAAAAAAACTTGCAGAATATATAAGGGGGGAAATAGGAAAACTGGGAGGTTATGAAATATTAGGAAGCGATAATAGTATTATCTCTATTTTGCATTCCCATGCACATCATTCTGATATTGGAGAGGTATTGAATCAATGTGGAGTTGCAATTAGGACAGGACATCATTGTACACAACCACTGATGAGTTATTTGGGTATTACAGGTACTGCAAGAATCTCTTTAGGAATATATAATAACTTTGAAGATGCAGACAGGCTACTTGAAGCTCTCAAAAAAGTTAATAAAATTTTTGACATTACTAAGCAAACATAGGTTTGAAGAAGAAATGCAAATAAAGTGACAGCTCTAGCATATTCAGTATAGCTTATTTCAGTAAGGTATGGAGATTATTGTAGTTGTACATCTTGGTCATTACGAACCTACCAATAGTAGGTGTGGCAACCCACCTTTTATAAGGGATGCCTGGATCACCACGTTTGTTGTTGCTCCCTCGTGATGACGACTTGGTTTTATGTTTGCTCCTTCGTGAGATGACAATATGTTACTATCTAAACATACACTCATACTTAAAGGGGGCAAGGTAGCTAAAAAGGAGGGAGATAAAGCTACACTACCACTTCAAATGATAGACTTTCCACTAATTAAAACTTAACTTTTGTTCCAACTAAGAACACAGTACCTTTATTAAATTTAAGATTACTAGTATTAGGTACAGCAAAGCTTTTATTTTCCTTAAACTTAAATCTGGTTACCTCAACATACGGCATAAATCCTGGCATTACCTGGTAATCTGCACCAACAGATATTGCTTCTAATTTATTATACTCTGAAGTACTCTTTGCAGATGTTTCTGCTGTATTTTTATCCTTTCCAAAAATAAAACCAGCTCTTTTGCTTTGCATATAGTTAATACTAATTCCATACTGACTAGTTGAATACGCAGAGCCTAAAGACCAGTACTTAGCACCATACTTTTTATCAGCCTCCCTACCTTCTTTTTTTGTTCCTGATTTTCCAAAATCACCATAAGAACCAGCAACTGCAAACCCATTATACTCAACACTTGCACCCACTTGCCATGCAGCTAAATTCTTACGTTTTATATTCCCTGCTGGTTTATCTGGTTTACCTTCTTTGTCCTTTTCAGCATCCCAGCTATAATCTTTAGCCTCTGCGAATTCTCCAAGTACAGCTGTTGCAAATTCAATACCACCATCAAATGTCTTTTCATATCTCACAGCTGGTTGCCATACATTTCTATATCCACCACCACAGTCTTTCAATAATTCTCTCACTTGTTTAGTTGTACCCTTCCCCTTTGAAGAAGGTGAATAACTTACCCCAAATGAAAAACCATTAATATTAGGACTGAAGTAGTTAATCTTGTTTGCTTTGCTCTCATCATCAAACCCAATAGGCAGCTGAGGAGCTGTCAAATACCCATCCTTATAATTCTTACTGCCACTTATCACAGCACCATTTTTGAGCCAGTCATCCCAACCACCATCTAAATCACCTGTTGCACGAGCTATTGAATATGAATTTACCTCCATTGCATTCCCTACAGGACTGGTACTACCTAGTTCAACTTCACCAAAATTTCCCTTAAAATATACCTTAGCCTCTTTTGCAGTCCCCTTAATTTCTTTATCCTTCTCTACATCGGCATTTAGCTTAATAAATGCACCATAACTTGAACCATTATCATTTTTCTTATCAATGTCAAATTTCAAGGAATTACTATTAGTCAAGCCATTTTGGTTGTATTTTTTACCACTTTTGTCTTTTTTGAAAGCATCTTCCTGATTTATAATTCCGTACTGTGCATCAACACCACCACCAACTTTCACAGTAAAATCACTACCCTTCCCTACAAAAACGGTGATTGGTAGAAAGCTCAATAAAGAAGCAAAAAGTATGTTTTTATTTTTCATAATACACTAACTAACTTTTTATGTAATACCATGATAATACCTATTCATGTATATACTTGTCAAGTATTTTTACAAAACCTTGATAATTATTTACTCCGATAATCTTGTTGCCATTGATAAAAAATGTTGGCGTAGAATTAATTTTCAAAACTTCCATTGATGTATATGCCTTTTTAAGCAAGTTACTTGCCATTTGTTTATCGTTGAAACATTCATTAACTCTGTTAGTATTCAATCCATATAACCTAGAGATATTCTTTAATATACTTTTAAAATCTTTTCTAAATATCCAACTTTCTTGTGATTCGAATAAAATATATGTTGATCTGATTGTACCCACATTGAATAATTCTTCTTTACGCTAATTATGTTGCATTACCTTGTTTAAGGTGATTAGTATCAAATGGGATAAAGTCTATAATAATCCATACATAATAGATATCACTATAAAAATAAAATTTTAATGTTATACTAAGTAAGGTTTTATCGTTAATTATATCATGCACACTAAATTATCTGTTAATACTAATAAAATAGAATTGCCAGTTTCTGAAGAAAAGGCAAAAGAGGCGGTTCAAACAATTCTTAAGTGGATTGGAGAAGACCCTAACCGGGAAGGCTTAATAAATACACCACAAAGGGTAATAAACAGTTTTAAAGGGCACTTTTCTGGCTATAATGAAGACCCAATTCAAATTTTAAAAAGAACCTTTACTGAAACTTCGGGTTATCAGGACATGGTGCTTCTAAAAAATATTAAGATATATTCCCACTGTGAACACCACATAGCTCCTATCAGTGGCATTGCTCATGTAGCCTATTATCCCAACACAAAGGTTGTAGGTATCAGCAAACTTGCAAGAGTAGCGGAGATTTATTCAAAACGTCTACAGATACAAGAAAGGCTAACAGTAGAGATTGCAAATGCAATAAGTTTTGCCCTCAAACCAAAGGGAGTAGCTGTTCAGATAAAAGCATACCATAATTGCATCAACAGTAGGGGTATACAGCAAAAGGATGCTAAAATGGAGACGCACAGTCTACTAGGTTGCTTTAGAAACGACCCAAAAATAAGTGAAAGGTTTTTTCAATTAGTTATAGCATGAAACAGTTCCTTCACTATATCACCCCCCTTCCTAAATCCAATTTATAATGAAAAGCTTAGTCGGACATACCAATTTATAGCAAGTATTTATAGTAAGCACTTTTCTCTATAATTTATCCATCCAATGCTCTCTCACCTTTACGAACAAATATAAATGTGTTCTTTTATTTGTTAGTTTCATTATACCTTCCCTTGCTAAAACCCCAACTTTTTTAATCTGTTCACCTTTTGCACCCAAAATGATTTTCTTTTGATTATACTTTAAAACAGTAATTACTTGATGTATTGTAATCTCATCATTGTCTTCTTTCCAGGATTCTGTTTCAACTTTTAGAGAATAGGGAATTTCTTGATTGAGGAATTTATATAGCTTTTCTATTGTGATATCTTCAGCTAACTGTCTTATAGACCTATCAGTAATTTCATCTTCGTCGTATTGCCATTTGCCTTTTGGAGCATTGTCCATCAAATAATTCCTAAAGACTTTCACCCCTTTATTCTTCAAGGCAGATATCATAAATATCTGCTCAAACCCCCTACTTTTAGCATCTTGAGCTAGTAGCAATAATTTTTCCTTATCCTGAATTAAATCTACCTTATTGAAAATCAATATAGGCATTTTTTCTGATCTTAAATAATTGTGATCCAGTAGTGGGTTATCTAAACAGTTCTTTTTAGCAGTATCTATTACAATACAAACAAAATCCATACCACTTACCCCTTGCAAAGCCTTTTTGGCAATTGCTTTTTCCAATTTAAACTTTGGAGATTTCAAAAATCCTGGTGTATCTATAAAGATTAACTGGGTATTATTTTCTGTCACCATTCCTTTGATGTTATCTCTTGTTGTATGAACCTTATGTGTAACAATGGATATTTTTTGACTTAAAAGTAGGTTAAACAAAGTGGATTTTCCAGAATTAGGAGCTCCTAACAAACATACGTATCCAAGCTTTTTATTCACCTTGTACATCAATATGGTTCAGCATTTTATATGCGGCTTTCTGTTCTGCCTCTCTTTTTGTTTTACCTTGAGCTATTGTTGTATGTTCATTTAAAGAAACAGAAACTGTAAACGTGGGATTGTGAGGTTCACCGACTTTAGATTTAGTTTTATATTTTGGTAATATTTTGTACCTTTTTTGTACTAGCTCTTGTAATTGCGTTTTATGATCTTTTTGAAAAAGCTTTTCTGTATCCTGAAAAAACCCTGCCCACCATCTGTTTATTATGTCCTTAACAGTGTAAAAATCACTGTCCAAATATATAGCAGCAATCACTGCTTCTAATGCATTTTCAAGGTTATTTGGATTGTCCCTACCACCCCCTAACTCTTCTCCACTATCGAGGATAATTTTTTCTGCTAGATTAAGCTCTGTCGCTATCTTAACAAGGGTTTTAGAATTCACCAAATTCGCAATAATTGTTGAGAGCTCACCTTCTGAATAATCACTAAATTTGTTATAAATTATATCTGCAATTACTGCATTGAGTATACTATCTCCAAGAAATTCCATTCTTTCATAACCACTACTGTTATTTCTACTTATTGCACTTGGGTGTGTCAAAGCGATTTGCAATAATGTTTTATCTTTAAATGTGTATCCTTCTAGCTTCACTGAAAAATTTACTTAATCAACTTAAAGGTTCTATTTGTCTCTAATTTAGTAACAAAATCATGAATTGAAAAGTCATGAGTCCAAAACAGTATTTTAGCCTTTCCAAGAATCCTATTTTTGGCAACAAACCCAACATCTTTTAAAAACCTACTATCCACCGAATTATTCCTGTTATCCCCCATAAAAAAATAATGACCCTGCGGTATTTTATAGACGGGGGTATCATTAGGAAATTTTAATTTATCTTCATTGTGAGAAACATATATTAAGTAGTTTATTCCATTTAGTAATGTTTCTCGATAAATATCCTTAATGTGAAGCATGCCACTTTTCCCTATATCTATTTTCTGTCCCTGATATTCCTTCTTTACTGCAATATTATTAATATACAATTGTCCTTCCTTCATTTGAATCTTATCTCCTGGTAGTCCAATTAACCTTTTTATGTAATGAATGCTACTATCCCTAGGTAATAAAAAAACAATAACATCACCCCTTTTAGGTTCATTATAAAAAAATGCATCAGAAAAAATATCAAAGCGATTCAACATGAAGGAAAGGGAACTGTTATTGTACCCATACACAAACTTTTCAACGAATAAATAGTCTCCAATTTGCAGACCTGGTTTCATAGAACTAGAAGGAATTTTAAAAGGTTGATATAAGAATGTTTGAAATAAAAAGGCAAATGTAAGGGCAAAAGCAATCGTATTAAAAAACTCCTCTAGTTTTTTATATGTTAAAATTGAAAAGATAAAACCTAACAAGTGTTTCATGACATTTTGTTTCCAACATTATACTTCCCGGCAGCGACTTTTGCAACAGGGATTCTGAAAGGAGAACATGAGATATAGTCTACCTTGATCTCATTAAAAAACTCTATTGATTTAGGGTCTCCTGCATGTTCTCCACAAACTCCTATTTTTATTTTAGGATTGGCTTTTCTACTTTCAATGACTGATAATCTTAATAATTTTCCTACTGTACTTTTATCAATTGAAGCAAATGGATCATTTGCAAAAATACCCCTTTTTATGTATTGACGTAAAAACTTTCCTGCATCGTCTCTCGATATACCTAAACTTGTTTGTGTAAGATCATTAGTGCCAAAACTGATGAAATCAGCTTCTTTAGCTATCTCAGTGGCATTCATTATTGCAGCTGGTAACTCTATCATGCTACCAACTTTGTATCCAATTTTTGTATCCAAGTCCCTCTCTAACATTTTAGCAGTAGTTGTGATTAGATTTTTCATTTCCAAAAACTCCACTCTATTCATAACTAGTGGGATCATAATTTCTGGTATAATACGGATACCATCTTTTTTACCTTTGTGTGCTGCTTTTAGAATAGCCTTAACCTGCATTTGATAAATTTCAGGATATGTGATTGCCAACCTACAACCTCTATGCCCTAGTATAGGATTGGTTTCTTTGAGCATATCTGCCCTTTCTCGCATATCTTGGGCATCCATACATATCAATTTACTCATACTTAACAGCTCTTCTCCTTTGGGTAAAAATTCGTGTAGAGGGGGATCTAATAACCTGATCGTAACAGGGTATCCATCCATAATTTTAAATAGTTGATAAAAATCTTCCCGCTGAAAAGGAAGAAGGTCATTGAGTATATCTATACGCTCCTCTTTGGTATTGGCTAAAATCATTTTTCTAAAAAGATTAATCCTATCGGTTTGGAAAAACATGTGTTCAGTCCTACAAAGACCTATACCATCAGCTCCAAAAGTTCTTGCGGTTTTAGCATCTTTGACTGTTTCTGCATTTGCCCTTACTTTTAGGTTTGCACTTTCTTCTGCAATAGTAACCAAGTCTTGAAACTCTTTATCTAACCTTGGTTGAATTGTGGCTAATTCTCCCAAAAATACCTCTCCAGTTGCACCATCTATGGTTATATATTTGCCTTCTGAAAGAACAGTCCCGTTAATTTTTAGGACTCTATCACTAACTATAATTTCAGATGCTCCTGTTACACAAGGTTTTCCCATACCCCTTGCAACCACTGCAGCATGAGAAGTCATTCCTCCTCTTGAGGTTAAGATACCAGAAGATACATCTATCCCACCTATATCTTCGGGATTGGTTTCATTCCGTACTAAAATCACCTTATCATTTTGTGCTATAGATTCGGCACACTTTGAGGATAGTACTATTTTGCCAAAAGCTGCTCCAGGAGAAGCTGGTAGCCCTTTAGTTAGTAATGTTTTTTTTGACTTGGGGTTTATATTTGGATGTAGCATTTTTTCAATTATAATAGGGTCTATACTACCTAAAGCTTGTTGTTTGTTTAAAATTCCTTCATTCAACATATCCATGGCGATTTTTACAGCCGCAGTTGCCGTACGCTTTCCTGATCTAGTTTGTAAAATCCAACATTTTCCATCTTCTATTGTAAACTCAACGTCTTGCATGTCACTATAATGATGCTCTAACTTTTGCAAAATATTTTTCAGATCTTCGTATGTTTTTGGCATTAGCTCTTCCATAGAGGGTAGATCGTCTAAATTTTGCTCCTTAGAGCTGATGTTTATAGGATTCGGAGTTTTTATGCCTGAGACAATGTCTTCACCTTGAGCATTCACCAAAAACTCGCCAAATATCTCCCCTTTCCCAGTAGATGGATTTCTAGTAAAAGCTACCCCCGTAGCACTGTTATTTCCTTTGTTCCCGAAAACCATACCCTGCACATTGACAGCTGTCCCTAAATCATCAGATATGTTGTTTATTTTTCTATATCTAATTGCACGTGGAGTATTCCATGATTGAAACACTGCTGTAATAGCTGACAACAACTGCATTTTTATATTCTGTGGAAAATCCTTACCAAGCTGGATATGGACTAAGTCCTTATATTCAAAAATTATGTCTTTGATATTATCGACTGTTAAATCTCGCCCCTCTGCTACACCCAGCAAGTTCTTCTTATTCTCAAAGATATTTTTAAACTTTAATCTATCAATCCTCAAAACTACATAGCTATACATCTCAATATACCTTCTGTAGCAGTCATACGCAAATTTGCTGTTATTTGTGTTTTTGGCTAACCCCTCGACTGTTACGTCATTCAATCCAAAATTGAGAACCGTTTCCATCATACCAGGCATCGAAACCTCTGCTCCAGACCTGATAGATAGAAATAGCGGATTTTCTATATCACCCAATTTTAAACCCACATCAATTTCTAATATCTGTATAGCAGATTCAATTTGCTCTTTTATGAAAGATGGTAAGTTATTGGAATTTTGATAATATTCCTTGCAAGCTTCGGTAGATATGGTAAATCCAGGAGGTACAGGGATTTGCAACTTACACATCTCGGCAAGCCCTGCTCCTTTGTTGCCTAAAATATTCTTTAACTGATCTCCACCTTCTGCGTTTTTACCACCAAAATGATATACGACTTTCTTAATAGAATTGTAGATTTTACTCATTATCTGTTGCACTTGTAGAAATATCGTCTAATTTTTCCAGTGCTATTTCTTTTATTTCTAGTATTTTATTTTTTATCCCTTCAGCTATATCAGGATGTTCTTTTAAGAAATGTTTAGTATTCTCTTTTCCTTGACCAATTTTTTCATTATTGTAGGAGTACCATGATCCTGATTTATTGATAACACCCACTGCTGTTCCTATATCTATAAGCTCCCCTTCTTTGGAAATACCCTCTCCATACATTATGTCGAACTCAATTACTTGGAAAGGAGGTGCTACTTTATTTTTAACAACTTTCACTTTAGTTTGATTGCCAGTTGCTTCATCTTTATCTTTAATAAAACCAATCCTCCTTATGTCCAATCTAACTGATGAATAAAACTTAAGTGCATTTCCACCTGTTGTTGTTTCAGGGTTTCCAAACATTACACCAATCTTCATCCTTATTTGATTAATGAAAATCAATATGGTTTTAGTTTTTGAAACATTAGCGGTTAATTTGCGAAGAGCTTGGCTCATCAATCTAGCTTGAAGCCCCATGTGACTATCTCCCATCTCTCCTTCAATTTCTGCCTTAGGAACTAATGCAGCAACACTATCCACTATAATCATATCTACAGCCCCTGAACGAACTAAAGTATCTGTAATTTCAAGTGCCTGCTCTCCAGAATCTGGTTGAGATAATATCAACTTTTCAATATTAATCCTCAACTTTTTGGCATACGATCTATCAAAAGCATGCTCTGCATCTATAAAAGCACAAGTACCTCCTTTTTTTTGGCACTCTGCAATCGCATGTAATGTAAGGGTGGTTTTACCAGAGCTTTCAGGACCAAATATTTCAATCACTCTGCCTTTCGGATAGCCTCCAACACCCAAGGCTATATCAAGTCCTAATGAACCTGAGGAAATTGACTCAATGCCTTTTGTATCCATTTCACCTATTTTCATCACTGCACCTTTGCCGTATGCTTTTTCAATTTGACTCAATGCAATTTCTAAGGCTTTTTCTTTGTCCATGAACCTGAATTTTTTTCTACCATTACTCAGTCAAAGTATAGACGAAGTATAAATGGTTGCAACTACTTTCTCCCTAGTTAGTAGGCATTGCTATAACATATACCACTAAGATATAGATATTTTAACTTTTTTATTCTGTCATCACGAGATCGCAACGGCGATCGTGGTGATCCAGGAAATGTCTCACGTAAAGATGGATTGCCACGCCTGTTGCACAGGCTCGCAATGACGAAAATATATTAATAATATGTCCAAACTTTTGTGTGATAAACTATAACTAAGGAGAGAGAAAATTCTACGCTATAGCAAATCTGCTGATCTAGCTTCGCTGTTTTTCACATCTCTTCACTCAACCGTTCTTTTGCTTATCTATAAACCTATCGCTTTATCTCTCTTTAGTTGACAATCCCCTGTATCATGTGTATTTTTTGTTGAATATTATCATAGACTTTAATAATCCTCTTTGTTTTTTTAAGGAAATTATACTTGAACTTATCCTACTTTATAATATTCAAGATCTAAATTTAATGCGGAGGGATGGCCGAGTGGACAAAGGCAACAGACTGTAAATCTGTCCGCATTTTGCGTACGCAGGTTCGAATCCTACTCCCTCCACCATGCATCATTTCTGGGAACATCTAAAAATGGGAATGTTAGTCAAAGATAGATACAAAGTCATTTTGTAATGAAGCAAAATTTTATTAATTGATAAAAGGCAAAATTTATTTGAATTAATTGTGTATTAATGTGTTTACTTGGTACACTAAGCTTTATTAAAAATTATCCTTATACAACAGATAGGTATGATTATAAAACACATCATTGATCAACTTATTCAAAAAAAATCCATTACTTGTATCAAAGTAGAACAGGTAATGCAAAGTGCTTTAAATGGGGGAGCGACACCAGCACAGATCAGTGCTTTTTTCACTGGTATATTAATGAAAGGCATAACATACACTGAATTTGAGGGAATGCTGAAGGGTATTAAGCATAAAGAAGTACATGACTATAAACAAAATATAGATTTTATGTTTATTCTTTTACACAAAGTAATATTGTACTTTCAATCTGTTTTTTACTCTCTCAATTAAATTATTCTTTATGTGGAAAATTTAAAAATTTATACAGCGAAAATACTGAATTTTTTAATACCAATGATGCAGTTAATATGTCTAATGAGCAAAAAGCATTATTGTTGGATAAATTTCGACTCCATTTATCTTTATCGTGTTATAATAAAATTCTAAAGAATATCCTCTTTCTAAGAACAGAGCTTGATCTTGCAGAAATACCTACTCTCTTCGAAATGTCTATTATCCCCATCAAAGATACCAAATAGGTTATTTTAGTTGATGAGAAAAATTTCCAACAACTCCAAAGTATAAATAACCCACACAATCTATTTGCCGATAAATTAATAATTGTTATGTTGACTCATGGAATAAACCTGCTCAGAATAAGAAGGTATGGTCTGTTTAAAGAAAAAACCATTAAACTACATAACTTAGAAAATTATAACTACCTTCCATTTATTTCTGTAGTAAAAAATGAGAATTTTATACATGTAACATGTATCGTAGTGAAGGAAATTATAGCATTGTTTGGCTTAGAAAATAAACTGTTAAATGAGCTGAGTAATGATAAGAAAAAAGAATTTAGCAAAAAAATCCTTCTTTCTTTTGTGGATTATTTTAAAGAAATAAAAAACTGGGGACAGCATTGACTATACTATTCCAGATTTAGTATTTTGTGAAGTTGCAATGATAATATTGCTCCATGTTTTTTAGCAACCTGCTGTGTCAGTATAATATTGTTTTTGTTAGCAAGTTTGTCGTACTCATCCATAGGTTGGACGTATACGGGAATATTATGCTTGTTTTGTCCTACTTCTGCAATATCAAGGTATTCTTCATTTTGTCCTGAAATGAGAAACTTCAATGCTATTGTTTGTTTTAAAATATCAGCTCTTACAGGATAATACCTGCCATGCGATACCTTTGGTGAACATACCAACTCAACATCTCTTGGTATATCAATATAGATAGTGCCGTTTGTTTCTATCTGTACTTTGAAGCTATTCAGCAAAAAAGTTTCACATAGTAGTTTAATATTCTGCCTGAATGGTTCTCCACCTGTGATAACAACTAATTTTGCTGTACCCTTGATTGATATAACCTTATCTAAAATTTCCTCGATACTTAAAACATCAAAACTGTCAAATTCAGTATCACAAAAAGTACAGACAAGATTACAACCACTGAGCCTAATGAAAACAGCTTGATGTCCGGAATAAGGGCCTTCTCCTTGAATTGTAGAAAATATCGAATGTACTTTAAGTTTAGTTCCATCTCCTTTTTCAGATGGCAATTTGGGATTTTTACCAAACATGAGAAATTAAACAGTGTTCACACCCGTTGAGCCAAATCCTGCACTACCTCTAGTTGTACTTTCTGGTAAGTTATCCACTAAACACCAGTTTATTTTATGATACTGTGAGATAATCATTTGTGCTATTCGCATCCCCCTCTCAATAACGAAATCTTTATCTCCTAAATTAATGATTGGTACTTTTATTTCCCCCCTATAGTCCGAATCTATTGTGCCAGGTGCATTGATCACGGTGATGCCATTCTTTATAGAAAGTCCGGAACGAGGTCTAACTTGTCCTTCAAATCCTATGGGTATTGCTATTGCAATCCCTGTTGGAACTAATACCCTTTCCATAGGTTTAACTAGCATATTTTCATCTGGTGCAGACAACAAATCTACTCCAGCACTGTGTGCTGTTGCATGTTTTGGTAGAGATAAATCCCTGAAATTATCCAGCTTTATTATATTAATTTCAATCATGGGACTTTTAACATTATCGATATTTCATGAAAGCTCATTGTCTATTAAACATTCAAGAGTTTTCAACCTTTTTTATCCTTAATCTCTAAAATATATTTAATTATGGAAGGATTTTGCCAGTTATATGTATTGCGAAATCCAACAAAAGACCTATTTTACTTATCAATAAAGAGAGTTGCGGGTGGGGAGTTGATTTTAAAATCCTTCATTAGATTACGATTAGGGTCATAATACAATTTTAAGTCATCAATTTTAAGTACCTGATAGAGATTTTTTAATTTTTCAAAATCAATGGAGTTATCAGATATGGCAATTATCTCAATATCGGTTATTTTTAATTTGTTAAGTTTTTGTTGAAGTTGATTCAAGGATTTTAACTCACTAACACACTCAATGCACCAATTTGCCCAAAAATTTAAAATTATGAACTTACCATAAAATTCTTTAAGGTAGATCTCTTTGGCATGACCATCATAAAATTTTGCAGTTCCTGTTGTTTTCGGAGTTGCATAATTATATTTTTCTAAAATTTTTCCATACTCCTGCTGACTCTTGTTTTTTGATATAACACCTGCCGAAGAAGTCAATACTGTAAAAAGCAATATATTGACAAATAATAATAACTTATTCACCTTACTTTTATTAATGAGGATATTAATTCAAAGTATAGTGCTAAATTGTAAAAAGTATATTGTTTTTTCTTTCTTGGTCATCTTGTTCAGTTCCTTTTTAAGCGGTTGTGGCGTGAAGGGGAAGTTAGAACGTGTGGAAGATAAAGAATTAAAGAAGTCTGGAACTTCTAGTGCCTTACTTTCTTCTGAAATCAGGAAAAAAATATTTTAAATTATGAATAACTATATACAATTGCCTCTACTGAGACCCCTTCGTCTAATGGTTTAGGACTCCACCCTTTCACGGTGGCAATACGGGTTCAAATCCCGTAGGGGTCGCCATCTTTGTATGAGCAGGCTTACGATTGCCCAAATAGCTCAGTCGGTAGAGCAAAGGACTGAAAATCCTTGTGTCGGTGGTTCAATTCCGCCTTTGGGCACCACAACTTATCGTTATTATGGCAATTCTTTCAAAATTACAGCAATATCAGCTTGTACCATATTTGTACTTCACAAGGGGGTTTTAAGCATAACCACAGATTTTAAGGAAACTAAAAAACTTTTAAACAAACCCCCATCTCAATAATAAGTATAGTGTTTTTTCATTTTCATCTCTCCAGACTATCTGCCCGTTTACATTGTTTCCTAAACAAAAGGATGCAGCAGCACTAGGGCTTGTAAGTATTATGTTCTTTTTTAGTTCAAAATAGGATTCATGCTCTATACAGAACTCTTCTCTTAAACAAAGTGTTCTATCTTTACCCCTATAAGAAGGGGTTGTTTCTTTACATATTTTTGACCCCTCAAGAATAGTAAATTCTTTATTTTTACCGTTATAACCCCCCCCCTTGCATAAGTACCTTTTTTTTGCTTTCACAGTAGAAAACATGTTTCTTCTTTCTGCTTGGTGTCTTGGGTTCACTTCCTTGTAAGGATATGATTTCTTTTAGAGCTTTTTTACTCTTGTTTAATCCTCTTGCATAAGTACCCTTTTTGTTCTTGGAGTAGAAAATGTGTTCCTCTTTAGAATTTGGTATATCAAAAATCTTATACCCTAATAATGAAGTGAAAAGTTTAACATCTTCAAAAAATTCCTGTAATGAGTGTTTTTTCTTTTCATTAAGTTGTTTTTCTTCTCTGGGCTGTTGTTTGTTTTCCTCCAAATCAAAGACATTTGCTTTTTTTTGCATCAGTAATTGCCAAGTATTCAAGATACCCTAAGTTTAATTCTTGGGGTTTAAGTGATGAAAAAATCAGAACCTCATCCCAAAAATCTTTTTTATCAAGATCACCCTTCCTGTCTGAAAAGTCCCCTGTTTGCCCTATATAGAGCCTCTTATTTTCACCAAGCAGAAAGTATAACGATGGAAGCTGCAACGCATCTCCGCTTTTAGCTTTAGTTTCATTCAGCATCTTTCTTGGTATATGCCAACATTTGATGGGTCTGTTTTCTATGTCCAACCCTATAATACCTGAGCTAGTGTTATTAAAAGGGTAAGCTTGTATGGTTTTCATATTTCTTTTTTATAGTTGTTTATTTTTGCTATGCTTTTTCTCCATTTTAAACCCTCAAACCTTCCTTTATCCTCTTTGTAGCTTCAGTGATTTCTTCCATTGTTGGAACTAGTGCGAATCTAACAAAGTTTTTTCCTGGATTGACTCCATTTACTTCATCGCTAACCAATTGACCTGGAGTCACTACAATACCCAACTCTACTAGAGCACTTGCAAACTCCATGCTATCCATATCTTCTGGCGTCTTCTGCCACAGATAAAAAGTAGCATCACCTTTTGGCTTTTCCAGTCCTTTTGCAGTAAGGGCATCTATCATCATATCTCGCTTTTTTCTATATTCTTCTCTCATGTTTACAACAAAATCCTCATCTTCAAGTGCAAGTGTTGCAACATCTTGAATAAATGTAGGTGTACCAGAATCAATGTTATTCTTAACCTTTTTGAACCCTGATATTATCCTTTCATCACCACAAGCAAATCCAACCCTATAACCAGTCATGTTACTACGTTTTGAAAGCGAATAAAAAGCTATAACTCCTTCCTTTTGTATCTCAAATACACTGGTTGGCTTCTTACCAAAATATATATCATTATAACACCCCTCATCAGCAGCTATTATGATATTATGGCGATTTGCCCATGATACCAGTTCTTGCAACCATTCTTCAGGTGCTGTAACCCCAGTCGGTGAATTAGGGTAATTAGTCCATATAATCTTGACTTTATCTGCAACATCACTTGGGATTGATGAAAAATTTATTAAAAAATTATTCTTTTCAAGAAGGGGAGTAAAATACACTTCACCTCCTCTAAACCTAGTTCCCAACTTATACAGAGGATAGCTTGGTGTTGGACAAATGACGACATCCCCTGGATTAACAAATCCTATTGGAAAGTTAAAGATAGCTTCCTTTGAACCAATAGTTGAAACTATTTCTGTATCAGGATTGAGTGCAATTGCATATTCTCTTTGCATATATTTTGCACAAGCCTTGCGATAATTAATATCACCAACATAGCTGGGATATCCACTAGTAGCTCTGTTTCTTGCAAATTCTGAGAGATTATCAATGACGAAATCTGGCGTTGGACTTTTCGGGTCTCCCACACCAAAATCTATTACCTTAATACCCTTGTCTTTCAACTCTTGTACTTTTTTATTTATCTCAACAAACACATACTTGCCTGTACTACTAATTAGTTTTGAGTAAGTTATTTTCATGTTTGTTATTACTCCATTAATCTATTTTTCAAATCCTGAGAAAAGCTACCTTTAAAGACCCTAGCAACCTCTCCTGTTAAATATACATTTTTATCTGTTACTTCAACAGTTACTTTTCCGCCTAGCATGTGTACTGTCACATCCTTATCGACAAGTCCAAGCTTATGTGCAACGCAACTTGTTGCTGAACTGCTCGTACCAGATGCTAACGTATATCCAGCACCTCTTTCCCAAACCTCTATCTTGATATTGGATTGATCCAATATCTCTACAATCTGTACGTTTATTCTATTCGGAAAAAGTTCGTGTACTTCCAATACCGACCCTAATTTTTTCACTAACTCTGCTGTTGCCTTTTCCTTGAAAAGCACACAATGCGGATTGCCGATGTTAACACAACTTATTTTTTCCGTTTTTCCTAACAGCTCTATTTCTTTGTTTATCACTTCTCCCCCATCCAAAAGCATTGGTATTTTTTCGGCTAAAAATGAATATCCACCCATATCTACCTTAATCAGATTTTTTTTAGGATCAATCATCTCAACCGATACCTTGCCACCTTTAGTGTATAGGTCAAAGTGCCTTTTTTCTACATACGATTGATCAAGTGCATATAGTGCAAATATCCTAATTCCATTACCACTTTTTTCTACTTCAGAGCCATCCGGATTGAATATCTTAAAACTTATTTTATCTTTATCTATGGTTGGACCGTATAAGATTCCATCAGACCCTACGCCATAGTTTCTATCGCAAATAAGACTGATGTTCTTTTTATTTAAGGTTGGGTTGAAAGTAACCTTGTTCAGATCAATTACTAAATAATCATTGCCCAAGCCATGATATTTGTAAAAATCAGCCATTCATATATTCTTGGTAGATTTTTATTAATTCACTACGTTCCTTTTCATTCATTCTACATATTGGTAATCTGAACTCTTCCTCTATCATACCTAAATATGCCATTAGGGTTTTTACTGGGATCGGATTACTTGCTATGGAAAGAAGTGCTTTCATTAAATCATACAATTTATAATGATATATTTTTGCTATATCAAAATTGCCTGCAGAAACATTTTGTACAATATATTTCATTTCCTTTGGCAGAATATTTGATATAACTGATACCACTCCATGCCCACCTAAACACATTATAGAATATGTCAGTGCATCATCGCCTGATAAAACAAAAAAATCTTTATCAACACTCTTAATAACATCCATAATTTGGCACATATCACCACTAGCTTCCTTTACCCCTACTATATTCTTATGTTTTGCAAGTTTTAGTAATGTCTTGGTTTCAAGATTAACTGCTGTTCTTCCTTTAATGTTATATAGTATTATCGGAATATTAATAGCATCCGCTATTTGCATAAAATGCTGATATAAGCCATCTTGTGTTGGTTTATTATAGTATGGATTAACAGTTAATAACGCATCAACACCCAAGTCTTCTGCCTTTTTACTTTTTTCTACTGATGACCCAGTGTTGTTAGTACCTGTACCCACCATAATCTTGATTTTGCCATTCGCAGTTTTTACAGCAAATTTTATGATTTCCTCAACTTCCATGCTACCAATAATCGGACTTCCTCCTGTAGTACCTAAAATAACTACCCCATCTACACCAGCTTCTATTTGTGCATCAATTAATTTTTTAAGTGATGGGTAATCTATGCTTTTATCACTGTAAAAAGGTGTAACTAAGGCTGTATATAAGCCAGAAAAATTTTTATTCATAAAAGTAGTTCCTCCATATAATCGTTAATACTAAAAAATCCCTTTTTGTCTTTTATCCACTTAGCACAATTTATCGCTCCTCTTGCATAAGAACTACGCCCTTTAGAATCATGAGAAATTTTGATACTATCCAGAGAGCTATCAAATACCACTTCGTGCTTACCAATAACATGTCCACCTCTCGTAGAACTAAAGTGAAGCTCATCAGTTTTTATACCCCTATCTACCTTTTCTGTGATAATATGACGTTTCCTTCCTATATTATCTATGAGAATTTGTGCTGTTGTCAAAGCTGTGCCAGATGGTGAGTCCTTCTTTTTGTTATGGTGGATTTCATGCCCAAAAACATCATATTCCTCAAATTTATCCATAATACAGGCAGCCTCTTTGACAATTTTCCAGAATATATTGACACCTATTGTAAAATTCGTTGCGTAAATAAATCCGACATTATTGGTGGCTACTATTTTTTTCACCCTCTCAATATCTTGATACCATCCCGTAGTACCACATGCTATATTAACTCCCTTCGAAGCAAGTATCTTTATATTTTGTAAACATATAGCAGGCTCTGTAAACTCTATGGCAACTTCATCATTATTAAAATTACTAGCTAGTAAATCATCTTTGTTATCGATGGTTTTTGAAACAGAGATACCAAGATTCTGAGCCTCTTGCTCAACCATCTTGCCCATCTTGCCATAGCCTATAATTGCAATTTTCATTCTAGTATTCCTTTTATTATGCAAGAGGATTGTATTATTCTAAGTAGCACACTGTCAATACATAAGTATTGTATTATCCTAAGTAGCATACTATCAATACATAAGTATTGTAACCCCGATATACTTTGTGCTTCAATCATACTGTTTCCAGGTTGCTTATAGTTAAACAAAGAGGGAGTATTATACCAACTACCTTAAATAAATGAATTAAGGGTAGCTGTAGCAAGAACAAGTTTCTTTGATATTTTCTTTTGTTTCATAATGTCTTGCAATGTTGCTTTGTTTGATTTATTTTTTGTGGTGGAAGCTAAATAGGGGCAAAGTATTTGCTAACCAGGTCAGATTTGAAAGAAAGCAGCCATAGCAGAAACCTTTGGGTCTTGTTTGCTTCCTTTTTTCAATTCCTTTGTAGATACTAATTATTAAATGCTTAACCAATATATTAAAATCAACTTATCGAATATCAGAAAAAATTACTTAAAACTAAAATCTATGTTAGCAAGCGAATCCGTTGTTTGTTCAGCAGTAGTCAAAGCTAATGCCTATGGCTTAGGGCTCAAGGAGATGGTAGGAGAACTATATCAACAAGGTTGTCGTGATTTTTGGGTAACAAATTTGGAAGAAGCTTCCATTGCAAGACAAAATGCAGAATCTGCTTATGTGTATGTATTCCAAGGAGCTAATAGTGAAGAAGAACTAGGGTTTATAGTTCAAAATAAGTTTATCCCTGTTATTTCAGAAATCAGACAACTAAAAATAGTTAATGATTTTTTACAAAACCATTCTGAACATCCTTTAAATATAATACTAAATTTTGATACTGGTATGGGGCGTGATGGGTTGCAAGTGGAAGAAATCCCAGAATTAAACTTAAGGCAGTGTAATATCCATTATGTAATGAGTCATCTATCTTGTGCTGAAAATAAAAAGCACTTTCTTAATAAGCAACAGCTGATGGCTACCAAATCGCTAAAACAAAATTTTCCTCAAGCAAAAATTACACTTGCAAATTCAGGGGGGATATTTTTAGGAAAGGATTATCATTTTAATTTGGTAAGACCAGGGGGGGCATTGTATGGTGTAAATATTTTAAAAGGTAAAGAGAATCCCATGCTTAATGTTGTGGAATTTAAGGCTAGCATACTAAATCATAAAATCTTTTATAAAAGCCAGTACATTGGCTATGATGCAACCTATAAGGTGAATAAAGGAGATAAGGTACTAATTTTAAATGTCGGTTATTATGATGGGTATAGAAGAATGCTGGGCAATGGGTCAAGAGTTTATGCAGAAGGGTTTTATTTGCCCGTAATAGGTGTTATCAGTATGAATGCTATTGCTGTTGATGCAAACCAATTACCAGATAGTTTGTTCTTTAGAATAAAAAATGTTGAACTAATTGGCGAAAAAATTACCATTGAAGAAATTGCAAAGCTGGCTAATACTGATCAGAGAGAAATTTTAACTAGCCTCTCTTATAGTTGTAAAGGGGTTTATATATAATGATATTATTAAATTACATGCGAACTCTAGGCAGGGTGTTTCTGGCTTTTGTTTGTGATGTTGGGAAATTAATAATATTTTTCTATAGTGTATTCATAAAGCTATTTACTCCCCAATTATTTATCAAAAAAATACTAAAACAGTTTATTGTCATAGGCTTTTACTCATTGCCGGTGGTAGGCTTAACTGCGATATTTACGGGGGCTGTTTTGGCTTTGCAAACCTATACGGGATTCTCCAGAATGCACGCAGAGAGCTCGATGGCATCCGTGATAGTGATATCAATTACAAGGGAGCTTGGTCCTGTACTTGCAGGGTTGATGTTAGTTGGTAGAGTTGCAGGGTCTATTGCTGCAGAGATTGGAACGATGAAAATTACAGAGCAAGTAGATGTTTTGTATACCTTAAACACAGACCCTATCAAATATTTAATAATACCAAAGGTTATTGCAGGAACGTTAATGCTACCGATTTTGGTTTTAATATCGGATATAATTGGAATTTTTGGAGGTTATTTAGTAGCCGTCTATAAAATAGGGTTTGAATATCATTCATACTTGGATTCTACATTTAAGGTTTTGGAATGCCAAGATGTGGTATCAGGGTTGATTAAAGCATCCGTTTTTGGATTTATAGTGACTTTTATAGGATGTTTTTATGGTTATAACACATCAGGAGGAGCAAGTGGAGTTGGTGTTGCAGCAACTCAATCTGTTGTAACTGCCTCTATTTTGATCTTGCTTTTCAATTATATCATCACAGGATTGCTATTCGTCCAATAAAGACTATGTCCAGAAATACATTAATATCCGTTAAGCACCTCAATAAAAGTTTTGGCTTAAAAAGAGTATTAAAGGATGTAAGTTTTGATGTAGCAAAGGGTGAATTGTTTGTTGTGATGGGTGGGTCAGGTAGTGGAAAGTCAGTTCTTTTAAAGTGTGTTACAGGCTTGTTGAATCCAGATGGTAATAGCCAAGTCCTCATTAATGAAGAGGACATTACACACAAGCATATAATAAAAAGAAAAAGCTTTCTAAAAAAGTTTAGTATGCTTTTTCAAAACAATGCTTTGTTTGACAGCTTGCCCACCTGGCATAATATTTGTTTTAGCCTTATCAGTGCTGGCATATTAGATGAAGAAAAAGCAAAGCAACATGCACTAGAGAAAATGGAGTTAGTGGGATTGAAATCGGATGTTTTAGAATTGTACCCCTCGGAATTGTCAGGTGGTATGCAAAAAAGGGTGGCTATTGCAAGAGCTATTGCAACAAATCCTGAAATTATGTTTTTTGATGAACCCACATCTAGCTTAGACCCTATTATGTCTAATACTATTGCAGATTTAATTAGTAGTATAAATAAAAAGCTAAAATCTACCACTATTACGATTACACATGACATCAAGGTGATGGAAAAAATCGCAGATAAAGTGGCATTACTCAAAGACGGAGAGGTAATTTGGATAGATAGTTTAGAAAATACTCTTAAGAGTGATAATGAGTACGTCAGGCTATTCTTAGGTAAACACAGTTGATTAAATAATCATTTGACATTGTTACCTATCTACCCATTTAAAATACTTGCAATAAGTGGTTATTCAGTGGTATAATCCAAGTGTGCTGGTTGTAAAGGGGTGTTATATCCATGAGGAATTATGCAAAGTGAAGCTTTAAAAGAACTATTAGAGCAGTATAGAGATGCAAAATTGCATGACATAGATGGTGAGTTTCCTGTCCCTGTTGGCAAGATTTGCGAAAGGTTAGGTATAGAGGCTTTTTATGTAAAATTGCCAGATAATATAAGTGGAAACTTATATAAAGAAGGGGGTAAATATTATATAAAAGCTAATGAGGGGCATCACCCTTATAGAAGAAGATTTACTGTTGCACATGAGTTAGGTCATTATCTTAAACATAAGGAATATCTGGATTCTAAGAAGGAAATACTGGAGCGAAGTGATACGATTACACCGAAAGTGAAAGGCAAATGGAAGCAGAAGCTAATAGATTTGCAGCTGAGTTATTAATGCCTACAAGGGTTTTTATACAAAAATACCTAAAATCAAATGATTTACAGGAATTAGCAGATTATTTTTTTACTTCCAAAGATGCTATAAAGTTTAGATTAATAAATTTAGGTTATCGAATTGGGTGTTGATCAGTAAGATTTTAAAAGACTGGGGGTATTAAGTAGGATACCAGTTTTTCTGAAAAATTTTCGGGATGGCTTATTATACTTTCTTGAAGATTTGAAAAAAACATTAAATTTATGTGTACGTATACTAGGTTCTTTTTTCATATCACTTTGTATTTTGAAATCTATTACATTTGTTTGGACTAATGATTTCCTTTCCTGGTTGGTCAAGTTAGTAGATATTATAAACAAACTGAATACCACCAGCGTCATACTCATTATTTCTATTATTGTTGCAATTACCTTATTATATATAAACAAAGCGATTATCCAATTTAAGAATAAGGTTAATATTGGGGATAAAGGTTAGTAATTGATTAACAAGCATGGACGTTTCTATATATTTAAAATCTTTTTTTGCGTTGATTGTTATTATCGGTGTGATAGGGATTGTTGCTGCTTTTGTTAGGCTACTGAAAAATAAAAACTTGTTTAAGAACTTTGCTACCAACAATAAATTAAAGCTTGAAGAGACGCTAAATATAGACCATAAAAGAAGGCTAGTGTTATGCAGATTAGATAAGAAAAAGTATTTAATTTTGCTAAGTCAACGTGATGTTTTAATCGATGTCATCATTGAGTAATAGAAATATTGTAACCTTTTTCGCAATTTTTTTTTGTTGGTACTTTTTAAGGCTGAATTTGTAGTAGCTCAGGGCATCAATATTGATTTTGGAGGAGGCGATGATGAAAATACTTTATTTAACAATAAAGTAATCCAATTTATCGGGTTAATCACCATCTTAAGCGTTGCCCCCTCTATTTTAATTATGGTTACATCCTTTACTAAAATTACTATTGTCTTTTCTATTTTAAGACATGCACTTGGTCTTCAACAAACCCCGCCAAATATAGTAATTATCAGTTTATCACTATTTCTAACATTTTTTATCATGACTCCAACCTTTAATAAAGCTTACGAAGACGGATTGCATCCTTTAATGAATAACCAAATCAACAAAAGGGGGCTTGGGAAAATATTACTGCACCATTCCATAAATTCATGAAGGAAAACACGAGAGAGGCTGACTTAAATCTATTTAAAGAAATTGCAAAAGAAACCAAAGTGATTGAAAAGGATGAGTTACCTCTGCATGTACTAATCCCATCTTTTATATTAAGCGAGTTAAAATGGGCTTTTGAAATAGGGTTTCTGATATATCTGCCATTTTTAATTATTGATTTGGTGGTTGCTTCTGTGCTGATGGGAATGGGCATGATGATGTTACCGCCTGTGATAATATCATTGCCATTTAAGTTAATATTCTTTGTTCTTATTGATGGTTGGTATATGCTAGCTGGCAGTTTAGTCAAAAGTTACGGAATAGGATAGTAAGTCAAATAATAATATGGGTTTGCAGGATAAATTAGATATATCCAAGATTGAAGCTAAATGGCAAGAAATCTGGTATGAGAAAGGCATTTATAAATGGGATAAAAATAAAACTAGGGAAGAAACATTTTCCATAGACACACCCCCACCAACCGTATCAGGCATATTACACATGGGGCACGTATTTAGTTATACTCAAACTGATTTCATAGCTAGGTTTCAAAGAATGAATGGGAAATCTGTGTTTTATCCAATAGGGTTTGACGACAATGGTCTGCCTACAGAAAGACTAGTTGAAAAAGTAAAGAAAATACGTGCTAAGGATTTGCGTAGAGAGGAATTTATCAAAATCTGTCAAGAAGTAGTTTTAGAAGTAGAAGAGAAATTTAGAAAAATATTTAAAGCTTTGGGATTGAGTTTTGACTGGGAGCAGGAGTATCAAACGATCAGTACCCAGTCTCGTAAACTTTCACAAATGTCATTCTTAGACCTGTATAATAAGGGTAAAATAATTAGGAGATTCGGTCCTAGCTTTTGGGATGTAAAAGATCAAACTGCCATTGCTCAAGCAGAAAATATTGATAAAGAACAGGTTGGTATATTAAACGATATAAAGTTCAAGATTAGTGATGGTAACGACGATATTGTCATTGCAACTACCAGACCAGAAATGTTACCTGCTTGCGTTGCAGTTTTTTATCATCCTGAAGATGAGAGATATAAACACCTGGCTGGTAAAAAAGCCATCGTTCCACCGTTTAATCAAACAATCAATATATTGCCAGATAATGATGTTGAGCAGGAGAAAGGAACAGGTCTGGTAACGTGTTGTACATTTGGTGATATTCAAGACATCGAGTGGTGGAGGAAACATAAATTGGACACTAGGGAGTGTATCAATTTATATGGTAAAATGCAAAATGCAGATTTCCTGAATGGCATGAAGATTCAAGATGCACGTAAGCTTGTGATTGAAAAATTAAAGCAGGAGAACAAACTTGTAGGGCAAACAGAAGTAATCCAAAATGTAAAATGTGCTGAGAGGTCTGGAGGGGTGCTTGAAATCATCCCTACATATCAGTGGTACATAGAGATTTTGCCATATAAAAAGCAATTGCATGGAAAAAACGAACAATGCAACTGGCATCCTCAGTTTATGAAGGAAAGGCTAAAAAATTGGATAGACGGATTAAATCAAGATTGGTGTATTTCTCGCCAAAGGTATTTTGGTGTTCCGTTTCCCGTTTGGTATTCTAAAAGAAAAGGAGAGGAAGGCAAAATATTGTTAGCTGATATTAATCAATTGCCAGTTGATCCATACGTTGATTTACCCGTAGGATATTCAAGAGAGGAGGTAGAGGCTGAAAAAGATGTGATGGATACATGGGCGACAAGTGCATTGACTCCGCAGCTTTCAAGCCTTGGTATAAGCGACGAGTTTATGATTGATAAGGAAAAATACCACAAGCTATTTCCTTTTGACTTAAGACCACAAGCTCATGAAATCATCAGAACATGGGTGTTCGGAACGATAGTAAAATCTATGTTCCACCAGGATACTATTCCATGGAAAAATCTGATGATCAGTGGATGGTGCTTGACACCTGATAAATCCAAGATGAGCAAGTCTAAAGGTAATATTATTACACCTGAAAAATTGATTAAGGAACAGGGAGCAGATGTCATCAGATATTGGGCATCCAATTCTAAGCTTGGAATGGATATCGTCTATAGTGAGCAGGTCTTTAAAATAGCAAAAAGGCTGATTACCAAACTTTGGAATGCTGGAAGATTTGTAGAGCCACATATTCTTAATTTCAAACCAACAACTTTAAAACAGGATGTAGCTGATGGAAGGATTTTCTGCGATTTAGATTTATGGATTCTTTCAGGTTTATACAGGGTGATTGAGGGGGCGACAAAATCATTTGAAGAATATGGGTATAGCGATGCTAGGGTCTGCATAGAAAACTTTTTCTGGAAAGACTTTTGCGATAATTACTTGGAGTTGATAAAAACTAGAATCTATGATGAAAGCAACGAACATCCAAAGGAGAAATGCAGTGTAATCCTGACTTTGTATTATGTTTTTCAGACAGTTTTACGACTTTTTGCTCCATATATACCTCATGTTGTTGAAGAGATAAATGTTATCCTCTTTTCTAATAATGAATCAATCACTCAAATTAATAAATGGTCTAAGCTTGAAGATTATTACTTTGATGATAAGTATTTAAAGTTGGGAAAAAATGTCATAAATATTCTTGAGTTGGTAAGAAAGTACAAGTCCATTCATAAACTGTCATTAAGAACAGAAATAGATGAGGTTTTATACTCAGGTGAGGAAATACCTACATCAGCATTAACAGATTTGCAAAATGCCAGCAACTGTGAAAAACTAAGTTTCAGGAATAAAATCGAGCATTCTGAAAAGCTAAACTCAAGTTGTGGGAAATATAGCATCCTTTTGTAATTTATCTTTTTTCCTTTTTTTAGATGCTTCCATAGACTCTCTGCGAAAAGTAAAGTATGCAAAATTACCATCTCTCAACCATCCGATTTATGGGGATTTATTTTTGCAGATTTTGGGATTTTAGTTATTTCGTAAAGAGTTTAGTGATTTCTCTAAGGCTCTCTCCTTTGCGTATTAAAAATATTGCAACCTTAGTGCAATAAGCTACACTATGCTGATTGACTATGTCACAGTATGTTTATTAGTCAGGATAGGTATCAGGTAAAATTAACACTTCAGTTGTTGTGAAAAAGTCCATCCCTTGCAAATTATAATGTAACTCGACAAATGATGCTTGCCATCCACCCTCTGGTTGTGGCAATAGGACTTCAATTTCACATTTATGACCGTTCTCACATGAAAAAGGTATTTCTTTTGCAGTATAACAGGTATCACAAATTTCTCTAAAGAAATAAGAAGAAAGTTTTTTCAAGAACAAATGCCAATATTCATGGGAATTAAGAAATCTAAAGTCCCTGCTATTTTCGTTTATTGTGTTCCAAAGTTTAATTGCATGTGGTTTTGTTGTAGTTATAACTTTTATTGTATTTTTATAGAAAGTCCAATTTACCATAGGCAAGGGAACATTGTTCAGAATTAGGTAAAAATATGAATTTATAGCCTCACTTACTTTGTGCTGATTATCTGTAGAATCGCTAATAGGATTGCCTGCCATATAGTGTAATGCATTAGGCAGATACCTTATGTAGTTCTTATCGCCTGGAAGGTTTTTGAAATAAAACCTTGATGAATCTGGCACAAAAAAATCATCCCCACTTGCATTAATTATATACTTAGGTATAGCAAGTCTTTGTTTATATTTTGGGTCATAATCAGTAGATAGGTAGCTAAATGGATCTTCTATCTTCATCAATTCAGCAAAGGCAATACTATTCACTCTTTGTGTTATGCCAGCCTCCTTATAATCTCTAAGTGCTTGAGGACACCCATCTTTGTATACACTGCAAATATGAGATATTGTTTTTTGCACGTTCAAGATATCAATGACTATGGGGATGATTCCGGATACTCTCTGATCTTCAAGTGCTGTTAGCCAAATTGCCCACCCTCTCTTTGAAGCCCCAGCAAGAATGAAGCTTTCAATATCAATATTGTGATCTTTCTTTAAAATATCTTGTGTAGCATCCATTGCTTTAATTGCTGCTTTAACCATAGGTAAATGCCCTGCCAAATAGGCATTTTCGAGTGGAGATTCCATTACTTTTTTATATATATAAACTAGAATTTGATCTTCCTTCTTTGGTTCACCGCTCATTAATAAAAATTGATTAGGAACATCCTGAACTTCAATGACAACTGCTTTGTTTGTGGAGGCAAATTTAATAAAATCTACTTTTTCTTTAGAGGTCATAAACTCTTCTTTTCCTTCCTTATTCATATTATAACCAGCATTCACATATAATAACGCTTGATTGAAAAAAACCTCTTTTGGTAAATAGATGAGCAACTTATGCTTCCAAATAGCACTTGGTATATCTTCGTACTCATTTATAGGCCATTTTTATGAAGTTAAGATATAGGTTTTAATAAATATATCTGACGCCTCAGACTTTTCATAACTTATAAGTTTATAGTCAAACAATCCATCGTTGTAATTTATAAAAGAATGAAGAGCTTCATTTAAACTTAAAGGGACATGAATGTTTTGCTGAGTGTCAGCATAACACTTGTCTTGAGCAGTAAAAAAAGTAAAGACATCATAAGACATTATAAGTATAAGTTTTGTTAAACAAATCACTAATATTCCATACAACTTCATTTTTTTTTGTCTATAGCATAGTCCATTTAAGTGACAACACATATTATCATCACAAAAGGGATTATGCAATTTATTGTTATGAAAGAACGTGTGCAAGCCTGTCATCATAAAGAAGCAATAAAACTGTAGTGATTCAATAATAAGTAACAATGAATTGACATACCTACTCACAATGGCAGGTGATATATCTCAATCTAACTACCTCATGTTATGCCCAGTTAAAAGTGTACCTCTGACAGGATTTGAACCTGCACATCCATAAAGAATAGCAGATTTTGAGTCTGCTGCGTCTACCATTCCGCCACAGAGGCTTATATTTATAATATTATATATTTTACTATTTCTAAATAACTGCTACAATAGAAAATAATTATTTTTAAGGTAAATTAATATGGGAGAATGTAAAGTTAATAGTGCTTGCAACACAGCAATGGGACATGAGCAAAAAAGCACCTGTTGTGGAAAACTGACAGATAATATAAGAGCTTTAGCAAATGATGCTTGGGCTGAATTGCTAAAAAATAAAATTAAAAAGCAGTATGAAAACAAAATAGGTGCTAAGATGGATAAAATAGCGGAAGTTGCAGCAGATGTAGCAATAGAATACTGGAAACACAAAGTAGCAGCAAAAGAACTATGCAAAGAACATAATGGTAAACTAAGTAATGTTATCAAAGCTGAGTAACAAATATGTTCAAAAATCCATGGGATAATAGATCAGATGAAGAATGGCGTACAGATATGAAAAAGGAACTGGAAGGTGTTTATAAAAAATTAGAAAGAGTTAGGAAAATGGGCATTATGGGAATGAAAGAGAATAATAAAGGCGGTAATGATTTGAGGGTGTTATATGTAGCGATCATCGCTTTAATCTTGATGTGGTTATCCACAGGCTTTTTTACAATTGATGCCGATGAAGAGGGTGTTGTAATGAGGTTGGGAAAATATAATAGGGAAGTTATGCCAGGTCTGAATTACAAGTTACCTACACCTTTTGAGGGTGTTGAAAAATTAAGTGTCACTAGAATCAAAAAGGAAATGATAGGAAAGATAATAAATCCTATAAAGCGTCTTAGAACAAACTCTTTAAGTGATGGTAGTCAAGATTTAGAAACTGATTTGAGTTATCCAAAGGAAAGTCAAATGCTAACAGGTGATGAGAATATAATTGATATGCATTTTTATGTTCAATGGAAAATAGGAAACGCTAAAGATTATCTTTTTAATATTAGAGATAGCGGAAGTGGTAATATAGTAAGAAGTGCAGCGGAAAGTATTATGAGGCAAGTAGTAGGTGGTGTAAGTATATCTGAAGCACTGTCGGAAAGAAGACTAGTCATCGAACAAAAAGCTAAAGAAGGGTTACAGCAAGTTTTAAATTTATATGGTTCCGGTATAGAAATTGTCAGTGTTGGCATTTTATATAGTTATGTTGGAGCAGAGGTAAGAGATGCGTATCGTGATGTTCAATCTGCTAAAGCTGATAGGGAGAGATTTATAAATCAAGCACAGGCATATAGCAATGAAGTTATTCCAAAAGCCAAAGGAGAGGCAGGTGTAGTTATAGAGGGTGCATTAGCATATAAAGAATCTGTGATTACTAAATCTGAAGGCGATGCGAAAAAATTTGATGAAATATATAAGGCATATTCAAAGAGTAAAGACATTACAAAGAGAAGAATGTACTTAGATGCTATGGAAAAAATCTATCAAGAAACCAATAAGATAGTCATTGATAAAAATGTATCTAAGGGTGTATTACCTTTCCTTCCATTAGATAAGATTAATAATAAATAAGATGAGGTCATAATGAAAGTCAAGACTATATCATTGTTTATCATTGTTGTAATCATTGTTTTCCTTTTGGCTGATTCTTTATATATATTAGATCAAAGAAAGACTGCTATCATTATTCAATTTGGTGAGGTAATAGAGCAAAAGCTTGAGCCTGGTTTAAAATTCAAATTACCGATAATTCAGGATGTTAGATTTTTTGATAAAAGAGTACAAAACCTTTTGTTCAATATGAGTGGTTCTAGTGAGGTTGTTGCTTTTGATCAAAAAACAATGAAGGTAGATGCCTATGCGAAATATAAAATAGTTGCACCTAAAAAATTCTATGAAGCAGTACAGAATAATGATAAATTTAGAGTAAGGCTGGAGTCCATTGTTGAGTCAGGTATAAGGGAAGTAATAGGGCAGGTGAAATTCAAAGATACTTTGGGGGTAAAAAGGAATGAAATACGTCAAAACATCATAAATTTGGTTAATGATGAATTGAAAAATTTTGGGGTAGATGTAATTGATGTCAGGCTAATTAGGCTGAATTTACCCGACAAAGCTAGAAATGCGGTATATGAAAGGATGCGTACAGAAAGGGAAAAAGAGGCAAAAGAAATTCGTGCTATAGGAAATAAAGAAGGTGAAATTATTAAGGCTACTGCTGATAAAGAAAGAACCATAATAATTGCGGAAGCAAAGAAAAAAGCCGAAATTATCAAAGGGCATGGAGATTCAGAAGCGATTAATATATATGCAAGAGCTTATGATAAGGATAAGGATTTTTATGAGTACTATAAGTCTTTAGAGGTATATAAAAATTCATTTGGCAAAAATTCATCATTAGTTCTTTCTTCTGACAATAAATTTTTGAAGCATCTTAATAACCAATAAAAATACAATTTATAACTAAGTGAAGAAGATTGGTGTTGGCATTTTATTTGGGGGAAAGTCTGTAGAACATGAGATTTCCATAATTTCTGCAATTTCGATTATAAAGCACTTGGATTATACCAAATATATTGTAATTCCAATATACATTGACATTAATGGCAAATGGCATTTGCTGGATTTAAATTCTTTACATGGTAACGAAGGAGCATCACATATTAAAAGGGAAGTTAAAAAAATACAAAGCAATAGCAGTATTAATGAAAATTTTAATATAATTAATTATATATGTTCTAACGAAGACAACAAAAAATTAGATGTAATTTTTCCCATTCTGCATGGAACTTTAGGGGAAGATGGAGCTATGCAGGGACTGCTTGAGTTGTTAGAAATTCCATATATCAGTGCAGGTATTTTAAGTTCTGCAATTGCAATGGATAAAGAAATCGCAAGAAAGTTAGTTCAGCAATATGGAATTAACACAGCACCATTCATGAGTATAAAAGAATACGAATACCATGCTGTCAATCGAGATGAAATTCTAAAAAAGATACTTACTAAATTTTGCTTTCCTTTATTTGTAAAACCTTCCAACTGTGGTTCTAGTATTGGTATTAATAAGGTGAAGAATGCTACCGAATTAGAAAAGGCAATATCAGAAGCTTTTAAATATGATCAAAAAATTCTGATTGAATGGGGGATTATTGGAAGAGAAATAGAGGTATCAGTTCTTGAAAATATTAATAATTATGATAATCCTATAGTGAGTTATCCTGGTGAATTAATCCCAAATGATGAGTTTTACACCTATAAGGCTAAATACATAATGAAAGGGGGAGCAAAATTTGAAATACCAGCAAAATTATCAAATTCTGTCGAAAATTCGATTAGGAAAAAGGCTGGAGATATTTTCAAAATTTTAGAATGTAATTGTTTGGCTAGAATAGACTTTCTTATTGAAAATAAAACAAACCAAGTTTTTTTCAGTGAAATAAACACCTTGCCAGGATTTACGGAAATTAGCTTATACCCAAAGTTATTGGAGCATTATGGTATCGGATATACAGAGTTATTGGATAAGCTGATAAACTTGGCTATAAAAAAGCATAAAGTTCGAATGCTATAGCTAGTTTCGCTTTGGTATCTACAAGGAGTGACGAGCAAAGTGTATCCCTACATGAGCGAGAATGCGACGCTGTAGACACCTAAGTGTACTAAGTTATAAAGAGGATAAAAGGCAAAAATTAATTGTTTTACAGAGAGTCTTTTTAAATACTTTTTCCTTTTAAATGTGAAACTCATGTCTCTAAAATTACGTAAGATATGGCATGGGGGTATTCATCTGAGATTGAAACAAAGGCCTTAACCCCTTTATGAATTAATGGATGCTGATTAAAAAATGGGCATCTTTTTGCATCATTAAAAATCTCTATAGTTTTAAATCCCATTTCTCCCCCGACACCATGCCCCGTAGCTTTTGCATAAGCTTCTTTAGTAGCAAATCTTTTTGCAAAATATGAATAAAAATACAAAGAGTTTTTTGGATTACCTACTAACTTGACCTCATCTTTAGTAAAAACCCTTTCTAAGAATTTATTTTGATATTTTTTTATTAGCTTTTCTATTCTTCTAATATCAATAATATCGCATCCAATACCTATAATCATCAAAATCTTATTGTTTGGGTTTTATTGAAGGTATTATGCTTATATTCAATTCACGAAGCGATGCTTTGTCAATTTTTGCAGGAGCTCCCATAAGAAGGTCTTGTGCATTTTGATTAGGTGGGAAAGCAACAACTTCTCTGATATTTGGTTCATCTGCCAATAACATAATAATTCTATCTATACCTGGAGCAATGCCACCATGAGGAGGGGTGCCATATTTTAATGCTTTTACCATTGCTGGAAAGTTTTTATCAACTTGATCCCTATTATAACCTACATTTTCAAATGCTTTGTACATTATTGGAAGTTTATGATTTCTAATCGCTCCACTTGATAATTCAACTCCGTTACAGATAATATCGTACTGAAATGCTTTTATAGACAACTTTTCCCCCAGTGTCTTTGCATTTAATGATTTCATTTCCCCTTGCGGCATGGAAAAAGGATTATGGAAAAAATCCAGTTTTTTTTGTTCCTTATCCCACTCATAAAGCGGATAATCTATTATCCAACAAAATCTAAACCCTTCCTTTGCAATTAAATTTAACTCATGCCCTAGTTTATCTCTGACTTTACCTGCATTTTGTGTTGCAATCTCCTCAATATCACAGGTAAAAAATACACAATCCCCTGGATTCAATGAGCAAATTTCTTTCAACATACCCATCTTTTCGGGAGTTAAAAACTTGGCAATTGGTCCTTTGCCTTCTCTATTTTCATCAATGATGATATATGCAAGCCCCTTTGCTTGGAGATCAGATTGTGCAAAGACTATCATCTTATCATAAAACCCTCTACTTAATCCCTTGCAGTTATGAACTGGTATTGCCCTTACTATGCTACCACCCTCAATTGCCTTATTGAATATGTTAAAATCCGACCCCTTAAATACTTTTGTTGCTTCTCTAATAATTATTGGATTCCTCAAGTCAGGTTTATCAGAGCCATATTTTAACATGGCATCGTGATAAGTTATTTTCGGGAAAGGGGGTTTTGTTACTTTCCAATTAGAAAATTTTTTAAAGGTATTAGCTAATACTGGCTCAATAGCTGCAAAAATATCCCCTTGTGTTACGAAGGACATTTCTACATCTAGTTGATAAAATTCTCCCGGTGCTCTATCCGCCCGTGCATCCTCATCTCTAAAGCAAGGAGCAATTTGAAAATACTTGTCAAACCCAGCAATCATAAAAAGCTGTTTAAATTGCTGAGGTGCTTGTGGCAGTGCATAAAACTCTCCAGGATGCAATCTACTTGGCACTAAAAAGTCTCTTGCTCCCTCTGGAGAACTAGCTGTTAGAACAGGTGTTTGAAACTCGTTAAATCCTTGTTTGTGCATTTCTTCTCTGATATATTTTATCACTTTGCTTCTTAGCATAATATTAGCATGCATTTTATCCTTTCTTAAATCCAGAAAACGATACTTTAATCTTAAATCCTCAGGAAATGGCTGATCTGAATTGACATTTATAGGCAATGTTTCAGCCTCAGATTCAATAGTAAATTGCTGAACGACGATTTCAACTTCCCCTGTTGGCATTTCCTTGTTTATAGTTTCATCAGACCTTTTTACTACTTTCCCAGCAACAGTAATCACACTTTCGTAGCTAAGTGATGTGAATGTATCAAAATCCTTTGTATTAAGTGCGTTAATTCTATCATCTTGATCAGATGTAACCAATTGAACAATTCCAAAGTGATCCCTGAGGTCTATGAAATAAACCCCTCCATGGTCTCTTTTTCTATGAATCCATCCAGAAACTTTAACAGTGTTACCAATATCTTGAGCCGATAATGCACCACAGTGATGAGTTCTAAATTTATGCACTTAATTTTAACTTCATTGGTTGCAAGTTCTTGGAATGTATAGCATTTGATAGATTTTTGCAATTAGTAGTGAAAGTGTTGAGAAAGTAAGGCTATGTAGTCAATTAGCATAATAAAGTATATTGCACCCTACAGATAACAGCTCTTATTTAAATCAATTCATAGTCAACTTTTTTCGTTTTTACCAAATGGATCAAGCTTTTTACCGATCAGTAGTAAGCATGGCGTGAAAAACAATGTCAAAATTGTAGCAAACGTTAAACCCCCAGCTATTGAGGTTGAAAGTTGCCTCCACCACTGGCTGGAAGGAGCATCGTAAGTGACTTCTCTTGTAAAAAAGTTAATGGTAATTCCAAATATCATCGGTGTTAAACCTAAAATGGCAGTTGTTGCTGTTAGCAAAATAGGACGCATTCTTTGAACCCCTACCCTGACTATAGAATCTCTCACATCATGCCCATTTTTTCTTAAATGCTGATAGGTATCTATAAATAATATGTTATTGTTCAACACTATACCAGATAAAGCGATGATACCTATACCACACATTACCACACCAAACGGTTGCAATGTAACGATTAATCTAATCAGTACACCTACTGTAGATAGGAATACTGCACTCATTACAACTATGGTATGGTAAAACGAGTTAAACTGAACTAGTATTACAACAAACATCATAAGAAAAGCTAAAGAAAAAGCTTTGATTAAAAAAATTGCTGCCTTTTTTTGATCTTGGCTTTCTCCCTTAAATTTGTATGTTATACCTTTCTCAACATTTTTCTCAAGCCACTCCCTCATTTTATTTACCTTATCACTAGCCAATATTCCTTCCTGGACATCTGCTTTTATTGTTATTACGTTTTTTCTATCAACTCTATCTATTCTACCAACCTTGTCTGTTGCTCTTTTTCTTGCGAAATTGGTAAAAGGTATAGCTTGACGATCATTGTTTACTATTTTTAATTTTTCTACCCCAGTAGTTTTTCTGTATTCTGGTTTAAATCTTAATACTATATCAACTTCATCATCTGTGTAATCTGGTCTAAAGCTTGACACCTTAACCCCATCAGTTAATAAACTAAGATTATGACCTATTTCTCCCGCACTTAACTTAAACATTCCCATTAATCCCCCTTGTCAATATCGACAATCCAATCAATACCTGGAAGAGGAGAAGAATCCCCTACATCCTTAAATCCCCCCCATCTCATCCATAGCCTTTCTAACCTTTTTTACAAAAGCTGGAACTTGTTTAAAATCTCTGGAAGCAAAGTTAATTGTTATAGGCTTTGTTTGTGAGGGACCAGATTTTGCTGATAAAATCTCTACCTCTATACCATCAATTTCAGCAACCCTTTTCTTCATATCTGTAAAAATCACCCCTGCTTTTCTTCTAGTTTTCCAATCTACCAGTTCTAGCTCAATCACGCCTATAGTGCTTTTCGGTAAGAAATTACTCTTTTCAAAATTTCCACTCTTTGAGTAAAATACATCCACATCTGATGTCATATCTATAATTCTTTTTTCAACGGATTTAGTAACCTTGTCTTTTTCTGCAAGAGATAAGTTGCCACTGGATTTTATGACTAACATAGCACTTTCAGGTTCAATTTTGGGAAAAAATTCTACACCTGTCCCTGAAAAAACAAAAAATCCATATACTACTACCAAAATACCACACCCATATAGAACAAATGTTTTTGGCTTGTTTAATGTCTTTTCAAGTAGATAATAGTATTATTTTGCCATTCCCTTTAAATCTTCAATATTTCCTTCTTCCGCTGCTTTCATCGCCTTTACTGTACTAGCACCAATTTTTTTAGGCTTGCCAAATAATACACCAATGGAAGGTTGAAAGAATAACGCAAATATCAATGAGTTTGTAAGGATTGTTATCACTGTTATTGGCATATATTTCATGAATTTCCCTATTAATTCTGGCCAAAACAGTAGCGGAAGGAATACCAATATTTTAACAAGAGTAGAGGTAACTATTGGCCGAAACATTCTAGTAGCTGAGTCTATAAATGCTTCTTTTAGATCCATTCCTTCAATGATTTTTCTATCAGCATATTCACTTACTACTATTACATCATCTACTATCATCCCAACTGTTAATATCAAGCTGAATAACACAACGATGTTTAATGTATAACCTGATACCTCCAGGACCAATATACCTACTAAAAAAGCAGAAGGTATAGAAAGTCCAACCAATAAAGTAAATCTTCCACCTACAGACAGTACCACCACTATGCTGACTAAAATAACAGCAAGTAAAATGCCATTTTCCAAGTCATCCACTACATCTATGATTCTTTGTGAAGCATCTTGTGCGTAAATAATGTTTAGATTATCTGGCAGAAATTTTTGTTCGGCTTTTATTACCTCCTTCACTTCGCTTACTGTAGAAATTATATTTGCACCTGTCCTCTTTGTCACTTCAAGTACTACTGTGGATTTACCATTAACCCTTGCTATATATCCTGGGTCTTTATAGGTTTTTTTGATTTCAGCTATATCTTTTAATTTTATTACAGTGTTATTGTGGGTGAGAATAGGGAAATCATATAAATCCTCCGCTGTTTCTATAGTAGCTGGTAGCTTTACGGAAAATGTACCCCCTTCGTTTTTAACTTTCCCAACAGCAATTAGCTTATTATTTTTGGCAATCATCTGTGAAAGCTGAGTTAAACTCAAGTTGTAGAATTCCAAAGTCTTTGGATTTACTAAAATCTCAACCACATCTTCACGATCTCCACCTATGCTAACACTTAAAACATCATGTACAATTTCTATTTTATCCCCCAATTCACGTGCTATTTTGATTAAACTTCTCTCTGGAATATCTCCCATTAATATTACATTAAGAACAGGTAACAGACTTAAATTAATCTCTTTAACTGTGGGTTTATCAGTACCTTCAGGCAGTTCATGTTCTGTATCATCAACCTTTGCTCTTATGTCGCTTAGTGCTTTATCAGTATCAAATCCTACATAGAATTCCGTTACTATTACACCACCTCCTTCATAGGCATAAGACCTTAATTCTTTAATTCCAGATACTGATCTAAACGCCGATTCCATCGGCTTTAATAACAATTTTGTGAGTCCTCAGGAGATATACCAGTATGTTTGATCATCGTATAGATAGTAGGTACTTTTATATCTGGACTTTCTTCCTTAGGGATTGAAATATATGAAAAACATCCGCAAATTACCAACGTTATTAGAAGGAAAATGTTAGCCCTTTTTCTATATGTAAATGCTTCTATTAATTTTCTCATAAGATATTTTGCGGTTATTTTTTAGTTGATTCAGACGACCCTATCTTGTTTCTTGTAGATTTTGGCAAATCATCCTTGATAAAATAATATATCCACTTTTCTAAAAAATTATAGTCTTTATACCTTTTGTTTTCGTCAATCTTTATCGTATATTTTGTCTCTACGTTATCAGAAGTACTACTAAAAATGTCGGCTTGTTTTAGATATGCAGGCTTATTTCTATATTCACTATATTTCTGAAATAGTAAATATCCCAGTAATATTAAAGCTAAATAAGCCACTATCTTACTTTTGTAAGTAATCACACCCGGTTTTTGGAAGATGTTCAAAAACATGCTGATAGGATATATACATTATTGCACAAAATACAATATTTTTGTATATTGCACATGCCATTTAGGAATTTTATTGTATAAATAGAAGCTCTACTCTCCACCTTTTTTATTCCTTTCGCAGAGAGTTTACTTCCTATGTGGCTCTAAAAATTCTCTTGTCAATAGCTTTATACCTTGGACAAATTTTTCTTCCTGATGGTTACTTGGTTTTCTCCACCTTAAGAAATTTGGAAACTCGTTAAATATGCATACGTTCATGACTATTTTATGTGCATGTACTTTCTTTAAGATTTCAATGATATCAGTATATTTTTTTTGTAAATTTTGTAAAAATTTTTCATCGTAACTCTTACTGTCATAAAGTTTCATTTGTAATAATTTAGACTAAATTGTAGGAACACCAAACCTTAGGGTATATATCCATCTTAACTTTATGCCACTCATGTGTTCAATGGGAGTTATAATATTCTTTTGAAGGCATAAATCTAGGGACTCAATAGTCAGATTGTCTTTACGCTTTCTTTGTAGTTCAATAGTTCCTTTGTCAATATTAGTACCTGTATTTTTCGGTCTACCACGCTTCCGCCACATAGTTTTTTCTTTTAATAAAAACTACATCGCAAATTTCAGGAAGTACTTATAGTCAACTATATTATGGCAATTGACTATATATGATTGTTAGCCAGTTTTACATAACTCATTGCTATGTTTATCTATTGTTTTCTTTAAATGCTGGAGCAGCACTTTCTTATCAAATTTTTTTGTAATTGGAGGTAAGAGTTTGAATATTACCGTTCCTGGGTACTTTTGCCACGAATTTTTTGACCAAAAAAGTCCAGAATTTACAGCAACTGGTAGGATAGGAATATTTGAAAATTTATTATGCAGAGCTACAACTCCCACATGATAACTCGTTGAAGCGAAAGGCCTTACTCTAGTACCTTCTGGAAAAATAATAATACTTCTATTTTCTTTCAGTGCTTCTTCGGAGTCTTTAAGTAATTGTTTTAATGTAGACATTCCTCCTTTTCTATCAATAGGGATCATGCCCATATTTTTTAAAAACCAGCCATAAAAAGGAATATTTAATAACTCCTTTTTGATTACGTATACGGGAAATTTCAGATATTGCAGAAAAAAAGCAGTCTCAATAGCAGATTGGTGTTTGCATGCTATAATGCAAGGAAGGTTTGGCAAATTTTCTACTCCTTGAACTTCAATTTTAATATTACAGATTATTTTTAAAACTTTCAACATTACATAAGACCAAACAGTACCTAAAATAGATATTAATTTAGGATTTTTGAAAAAAATTAAAGGAGAAAAAAGGGTAGAACTGAACACAGTCCAAATGACTAAAAAAACATTGAAAAGTAAAGACCTAATGAAAACTAACATATATACTGATAAAATGTCAACTTCTACATGTTAATTTTCAGCTTGTAATTTTAAATACTGTTCAGATTTTAATAAATCTTTTTCTATATCTATGCTAATATTGGGGTCATCTACTATAGCGACTTTTATCTTCATATTGTTTTCTAAAGCCCGTAATTGTTCCAGACTTTCTTGTTTTTCCAAATGGGATTGTGGTAAGGAGACAAACTTTTCCAAATCTTTTGCTTTAAAACCATAAATCCCTATATGCTTGTAATTTTTATCCAATCTTATAGGACTTCTTGTAAAATACAGAGCTACATTTTCATAAGTAATTATTGCTTTTACAACATTTGGATCATTAATTGATTCTGAATCAAGCATTGGTGTAATGGCAGTTGCAACATCTATGTCAGGATCATCCTCATTTAAGATATTATCAATGGCAACAATTGTTTCTGGTTTGATATGGGGCATGTCACCTTGTAAGTTAATTATATTGTCGTACTCTTCCTCTAAAGCTTTATATCCATGAAAAACTCTGTCTGTTCCTGATTGTAAGGTAGGGTTAGTGTTAATGTAGTTATATCCATAAGACTTTACTAAAGTTTCAAGTTCCATATCACACCCTGCAACTAATACTTTCCCTAAATTTGCCTTTGAAGCTTGTTGATAAACCCTAATTATCATCGGAGTGTTACCTATGTTTATTAAAGGTTTTTTAGGCAATCTAATAGAATGTAACCTAGCTGGGATTATTATAATTGTTTTATTCTGTGGCATATCATTTTCTAAGCAATTCACTATTCATTCGATTATATATATTACTTATGATTTCTTGTATATATTTTGTGTTTATTACATTAGCCTTATTTTTTTCCTGATATTGTAATTTTATTAACAGCCCCATAATATCAAATATGTCTTTATGCTTTTCTAATAACTTTTCTTTAGAATTGTTGAACAAATTAGCTAATAAATCAGTTTTATTTAAAAAAGAATATGATATCGACTGCATGAGAATTTTTTTTGCATCTTCTGCAGTTAAAGACGAATCATTTAGTATTAATGAATATATATAGGGTTCTGAGTTATTGTTAAAGGCTT
>CAZJPD010000002.1:0-40188 GCA_964547795.1 uncultured Candidatus Midichloriaceae bacterium
GGAAAATATAGTTGCACTTAAATAGTAAAAAAGGGTTTTGATTTTCATTTTTTAGATAATATTTTTTTGAGAAAACTCTTTCTGTGATGGATACAAATACCGTGTTTTTTTATGGCATGATAATGTTTTGGAGTACAATATCCCTTATTTTGTTTCCACTGATATTGTGGAAATTTATCATGTAAATTTTCCATAATTCTGTCCCTTGTTACTTTTGCTATAATTGAGGCAGCTGCAATAGTTAGCGATTTACCATCTCCTCCTATAATGTTTATTATTTTATTAATAGCAATATTTGGATTTGCGTTACCATCGACTAATATATGATCAAATTGTTGTTTCATATTTGCAATCACACGCCTCATTGCTAAAAGCGATGCTTGTAAAATGTTTAGTTCCTCTATTTCTTCTACGCTGCTTGATGCTGTTGTATAATGACAGTTATCTATAAGGTAGTGATAAATTTCCTCTCTTTTTTTTATGCTTAATTTTTTTGAGTCGTTAATTTCTGAAGTATCAATCTTATCATTTAAAATTATCCCTGCGGCAACTACTGGACCAACTACACATCCCCTCCCTGCTTCATCAATTCCCAGAATTATGCCTCCCAATTTTTTTTCATAGGAGAAATTAGGTTTCGACTTTATCATGTGGACTAGTTTATAGATTTAATGATTGATACATTGTAGTGTTTTCATCATTTTTTTTCTTATTTTTTTATAATCTGCTCTTTTTTCTCAGGATATTATCAGTTCTATTTAAGCAATCCTTTAGAATAAACTGATAATCATATGTTTCTTTTTACCAGCTGAAAGTTTCAGCATACCATCATTGAAATCCTTTAAAGTAACGACATATTTTATATCACTGATAACATCGTTGTTTATTCTTGCACCATTTCCTTGAATCAGTTTTCTTGAAGCACTATTAGATTGCATTAATCCACATTGAGCAAGGAGGTTATATAGTTCAACTCCCTTTTCTAATTTCTTTGAGTCAATAGTATACTCAGGCAAATCATTTCCGACAGTCCCTTCTTCAAAAGTTTTCTGAGCAGTTTCCTTCGCCAATTTGCTTGCTTGAATCCCATGGCACAATCTGGTTGCTTCATCTGCCAAAATTATTTTTACCTTATTAATCTCTTTACCTTCCAGTTTGGAAAGTTCATTAATTTCATCTAGTGGCAATTCGGTGAAGAGTTTTAAGAATTTTATTACATCGTCATCCTCAGTATTTCGCCAGAACTGCCAATAATCGTACACAGATAACATGTCATCATTCAGCCATACTGCACCGCCTTCTGTTTTGCCCATTTTTGCACCTGAGCTGGTCGTTAATAATGGAGATGTTAATCCAAAAACTTCTTTTCCTACTTTCTTTCTTATCAATTCTACACCGCTTATGATGTTACCCCATTGATCTGAACCACCCATCTGCAATATACATTTTTCTTTTTCATATAGATGGTAAAAATCAAATGCCTGTAAAAGCATATAGTTAAACTCAAGGAAGCTCAGTGATTGCTCTCTATCCAAACGCAATTTGACGCTTTCAAAATTTACCATTCTATTGATTGAAAAGTGCCTGCCAAAACCCCTTAAAAAATCTATGTATTTCAGCTCTTTTAACCATATATCATTATCCAGAATGATGGCTTTATTGGCAGATTCAAAATCCAAAAATTTAGCAAAAACTTTTTGTAAAGAAGCTTTGTTTTTTTCTATATCAGTGAATTCTAAAACCTGTCTTGCCTCATCCTTTCCAGATGGATCACCAATTTTTGTTGTCCCTCCTCCCAACAAAATAATCGGTTGATGTCCAAGTTTTTGCAACCAACGCAACATCATGATTTGGATTAAGCTTCCAACATGCAAAGATTTTGCTGTACAGTCAAAACCTGTATATGCTTTAACCTTCTTTTCTGAAACGACAGATTTCAATTGCTCCAAATGAGTACATTGATAGATAAACCCCCTATTTTCAAAAATGGTAATTAAATTACTATTCATGTTATGATCTAGTATTATTCACACCTTAGTGCATCTACTGGTAACATATTCGCTGCTTTCCAGGCGGGATAAATTGTTGCTAAGAAGGACATTAACACAGCAACCGTTGCTATAGTAATTATTTCTTTCATATCTGGCTCAGAAGGTAGGGAAGTCAAAAAGTAAATCATAGGGTCAAACAAAGTTGTTCCAGTCATGGATTCTAACGCTTGTTTTATATGTTCTATGTTTATTACAAACACTGTACCTATAACAGCACCAGCTAAAGTTCCCAGAGAACCCAAAAGAACCCCGCTTAAAACAAATATTTTGATTATGGATGATCGACTTGCACCAATTGCACGAAGTATAGCAATGCTTTTGTATTTTTCTTTAACCAGCATTGTAAGACCTGATATTATGTTAAAAGCTGCTATCATTATTATCAGAACCAAAATCAAAAACATCGTATTTCTTTCAACCCTTAGTGCTGATATTAAAGATTGGTTTGCTAAGCCCCAATCTGTAAGCAATAAATCTTGATTTGGTAAATCATTCAGAATATTTCTTTTAATTTCATCTACCTTTTTAGCATCATCCACAATCACCTCTATCTCTGATATAGAATTGCCTTTTTCAAATAATACTTGTGCAGTTTTGAGGGGAATAAATACAGTGCTTGCATTGTATTCATACATCCCTACGTCGAAAATTCCTATTATATAGAAAGTCTTCATGCGTGGAATCGCACCTAAAACTGTAGTTTCAAATTTTGGTACAAGCAACCTAATTTTATTTCCTATACCTAATCCCAGATTTTTAACTAAGGTATTGCCTATTAATATCTCATTTGTCGCAAAGCCTGCTTTCTCATCCTTTTCTACAAGAGCTTGCTTCATTATAGGCTTTCTGCTTAATGAATCTGAATTCATACCTCTAACTAAAACTCCCGTAGAATTTCCATTACTTTCTGCCAAAGCCTGTCCTGTTACAAGCAGGGCTGTATATTTTACACCTGATATATTCTCGACCTTTTGAACTATTTTGTCGTAGTTATCAAGCTTGTATTCGTAGTTACTGATCGTTATATGCCCATTAATTCCGAGAATCTTTTTTATTAACTCCACCTCATATCCATTCATTACAGACATAACTATAATAAGTACCATAACACCAAGTACAATGCCAATTGTTGCTAAATGACTTACTAAAGAGATAAATTTATTGTCAAAACCTATGTATCTTTTGGTAATTTTCCATTCAAAATTTTTTATCATAGTACAACTGCTGTCATTTAAAGAGTTTCATTACAACCATAACCATCACTGTTGATAGCATTGAACCCAAGATTATCCCTATTTTGGCAAATTCGAGGTAGATAGGGTTATTTTCAAAGGCAATAAGTGCAACAAATAAACTCATGGTAAAGCCTATCCCACAAAGCATGGATACATAATAAAAGTGTTTCATCTGCACATTTTGTGGCATGGATATAATTTTAAGTTTTTTCAAAATATGTACAGAGCAGGATATACCTACTGTTTTACCTATAAAGAGTCCAAATACTATTCCCAATACAACAGGATGTAAAAATACTCCAAAATGTATATCACCAAAGTTAATTCCACTATTGGAAAAAGCAAATAATGGCAAAATCAGATATTCAACATATGGGGTTAAAATTTTTTCAAGCCTTTTTAGGGGATAATTGTCATCTGAAACTTTTAAAGGAATGAACATTCCTAACACCACTCCAGAAATCGTTGAATGTATCCCCGACTTAAAGAAAAAGTACCACATGAATATTCCTACAAGCAAATACGGTGCTAAGTAAAAAAACTTAGCCCTATTAAACAGATAGAGTAGTAAACAACAAAATGTGATTGGTAGAAAATATGCTAATTGCAATGGGGCACTATAAAATAGAGCAATAATTATAACTGCTATCAAATCATCGATTATAGCAAGTGCTGTCAGAAAAACTCTAAGTGTAACTGGCAATCTTTTGCTAAGCATTGCAAAAACGCCAAGGGCGAATGCTATATCTGTAGCTGCCGGAATAGCCCAAGCTTGTATAGCAATATCATCCTTAAAATTAAAAGCTATATAAATTAACACGGGGAAGACAACACCAAAGCAAGCTGATACAACAGGTAAAATCTTTTGCTCTTTAGTAGCTAAACGTCCATCAATCATTTCACGCTTAATTTCCATCCCCACAGCAAGAAAAAAAATGGACATAAGAAAGTCACTAATCCATCCATGAATGGATAGAGAAAAGTGCTTATTACTTAATGATATTTGTAAATTTTGTTCAATAAAATGATTGTATAAATGTGAAAATCGTGTATTAGCCATTACCATAGCTAATATAGCTCCGCTGAAAAGTAATAAACCCTTTCCAACAGCTTTATGGAAAAGTAATGCAAAATTTATTAATCTTTTTGGAAGCATTTTTTAAATTTTACGATTTTATTAAATCTTACACCAGGCTAACACTTGAATATCTCATTCTCTTCTATTTTGGAATAGTTGTTTTTACGAATTTCTTCTTTAACAGCAAGTATATTATGTTTTACAGAATCTAGTTTTTCTAAAGCAACTCCCCCTAACTGTAGCCCTACTTCTATTCTTTCTGGAATTGCACTTTCTGCTCCAAGTCTTCTTATATCTTTGCTATGTTTATAATCTTCTGCTCTTGAAATTATCATTGTATTTTTATAATGCACAAAAATCTTTTTAGTAGTTTTTCTCAATGTAGCTCTATCACTCATTGTCAGAATAATTGCTTTTGCTCTTTTTATACCTAATGCCTGTAAAATAGTATTATCACTTACTTCTCCCTGAAATACAGGGAATCCTTGTTGTTTAGCTTTTTTTACCATTATCGAATTATTGTCAACTGCTATATAGCTCATTTGCTCGCATTCTAGCATATAAGCAACAATTCTACCAACCCGACCAAACCCTGCAATTATCACATGGTCATCCAAATCACTAATACCTTTAAATTCTTGATTGCTATCTAACTCCTCTTTTGAGTCAAGTCTATCCTCAATCCGAGAGCCAATCATCGAAAGTAGAGGCGTTATTGCCATTGATAATGCAACCACCATAAGTAAAAGTTCAGAGGTTTTACTATCTATTACTCCTTTTGAAGATGCTATGTTAAATAGTATAAAGGCAAATTCACTACCTTGAGATAATAATAAAGCAGAGTGCAAAGCTGCTCCCCAACGCAACCTAAATATTTTACACAACAAAAGTATTATAAATGCCTTAACTAATATTAATCCTAATGCTATTAAAATTATATTTTTGAATTTACTAACTATAAAATCAACATCTATAGACATCCCTACACTAAGGAAAAACAATCCCATAAACAAACCTTGAAAAGGACGTATACTACTTTCAATCCGATTTCTATATTCAGTTTCCGCAATTAATATTCCTGCAATAAATGCACCCATTGCTGAAGACAAACCAAGCTCACTGGTAATCCAAGCTGTCCCCAGTACGATAAGCAATGCAGTTGTTACATAAACCTCGTCTGTTTTTGCCGATGCAACTAATGAGAAAAAAGGTCTTAAAAATAATCTACCAAAAATTGTTATTGCAATTATCACCCCCAGTGCTTTTAATCCCGACATACCTATTGTTTGCATAATATCTACCCTATTTTCAGCAAGTAGCGGTACTACAGCAAGCAATGGTACTACAGCAAAATCCTGCATAAGCAACATTGATAAAGATAACCTTCCAACTTGGCTGGACTGCCTACCAGAATCTGATAACACCTGCAACACTATAGCTGTTGATGACAAGGCAAGAGCAGCCCCTATCATAACAGAAACAGATGCAGAAAAGTTGAAAAATTTATATAGCACAAAAGCAATAGTTGAAGAAGTAATCAGTACCTGCAAACCACCAAACCCAAATACGTGTAATCTCATTCTTATTAATCTGTCAAATGAGAGTTCAAGCCCTATAGCAAATAATAAAAATACTACCCCAAACTCAGCAAAATTGCGTGCGTATTCAGGCTCTTTTATCAATTCCTGAGTGTTTATAATTGCTCCAGCAATTAGATATCCTAGTACTGGACTAGTTTTTAATCTATGTAGTAGTATCACTACTAAAATTGAAGAGATTAATAAAATCAGAACACTTGGTAAGTAATCTATTGCGTGCATCAGTAAGTTGTTTTTTTTAATTTTAAACATCGATATACTTGGATACAGGATAGCATTAAGTTCTTTCATAAGCAATTGTCTTATGCGTTAATCACAGGTTCTGCTAAAAGGATAGGAAGATGTATTGCTTTGTTTTTAGCAAAAAGTGGATGGGATATCATCCTTCATTACAATACGTCTAAGGCTGAAGCCTTAAAATTGCAAAAGGAAATCATAATAGACTTGGGAAGGAGATGTGAATTATATCAGGAAGATTTTTTACAGAGCAAAGAGTCAAATATAGCAGATAAATTTCCGATAAGTTTATTAATAAATAACGCTTCTATTTTTAAAAACGATACTCTATGTGGTATAAAAGAAGAAAATTTGTTTAACAATCTAAAGATCAATTTTTTTAACCCAGTAAGGTTGAGTAAAAAAATTCTGCAAAACAAGTCTCATAATCAGCAAATTAATATCATTAACATCCTTGATAGCATTATATTTAAGTTACCCCAAAATTTTGCTTCTTATTACTTCAGTAAAGTTGCATTAGCTGATTTCACTAAGTTAGCAGCAAAATTATATGCACCAATGGCTAGAGTAAATGGTATAGCTTTAGGACTAATCATCAAAACACCTACCCAAACTAAAGAGAATTTTAACAAAAGAAAAAAAGCAACACCTTTAGGATATGGTGGTAGCATTGAGGAAATTTGCTTCACTGTTAATTTTATAGTAAAAGCAAAGTCTTTAACTGGGCAAATCATATCTTTAGATGGCGGCAGTCATTTAGATAATACCAACTACCTTTAATACTATGCAAATAAACTCTTTAGAGCAATTAATTAAGACGTTAGCAAGGTTACCAGGACTTGGACCTAAATCAGCAAAGAGGATAACTCTTTCCTTAATACAAAATAAAGATGAAATATTGAAATTTTCACATTTACTAAATCAAACTGCCAATGAAATAAAAACCTGCAATATCTGTGCTAACATAGACATTGCAAACCCTTGCCATATTTGTACGGATAATAAAAGAGAAGCTAGCCTTTTATGTATTGTTGAAAATATCTCTGATTTATGGGCAATAGAAAAAAGTAAAACTTACAGAGGGCTATACCATGTACTGAGTGGCACATTATCAGCTATTGAAGGAAGAACCCCTAAAAATTTAAACATAAACAGTATTAAAAATAGAGTAAATAGTAATTCAATTAATGAGGTTATAATTGCAACAAATTCAAATTTAGAAGGACAAACTACAGGACACTACATCGCTAAATTATTAGAACATTCAGATGTAAAAATATCCAGACTAGCAACTGGAATCCCTATGGGGGCTGAATTGGATTATATTGATGATGGAACTTTAGCCATTGCCCTTAAACTTAGGCACAAGTTCTAAATCTATACCCCATATAAACATGGGTTGCCACGCCTACTGTTGTATAGCATAATTCATTAAGGTTTAAACATATGCTATCATGAAGAAATCTGTATAATCTGTCATTACGAAGGAGCAAACATAAATCAAGTCGTCATCATGAGGTCGTAATAGTGACTGTAGTGATCCAGGGAATGTTTATTAAGTATAGGTGAATAAAAAGATTTAGTAAGTCTGCAGATATTTATAAACAGCGAAATTAAGATGCTAAGATGCTTAACTTTGCTAATATCCTTTAACAAAGATATTTCTTATAATATCTATTCTTAATGATCATTCCCCTTCACTTAAATGATGGTTGAATTTATTATTAAGGCAAGATACAATGCAATTATACTTAAGATATCAATGTTCTATTATGTTATTATATCAAGAAATTAGCTTCGAGCTAAATTCACGAGTTAGATCTTTAGTTAAAGTTTTAAGTGGCATACTGCTATTATTATTTGCTTCAAAATTACTATTCCATTTTATCCTATACCATTTACCTTACAAACACTTACACTCTTATTGCTGCCATTTTTATGTGGTAAAAAATTATCTTTGCTAGCCACTTCGATTTGTGTACTAATTGGATGCATCGGAGTCCCAGTTTTTAGTGGTACTATGTCAGGAATGCAATATATTTTAGGTCCTACAGGTGGGTACATAATTGGGCTTTTGGTAGCTAGTTTCATGCACAGCCTTATAGATATAAATTTATTTGTGAAAAGAATATATATTCTTTCGCTTTTGATTATTTTTTTCTTTGGTGTAAGTTGGCTATCTCATTTTATTGAAGGCAAATCTGCAATTATTTATGGATTTTTAATATTTATACCAAGTGAACTAATAAAGGCACTTGCCCTTTTTAAGCTTTACAATTCGTATATAAAACCTACTTCTTCCTGAAATATTCTGCTTTTTTACTTCTCTGCTCCATACATTTTACGTCTATCTCAGTATAATTATATCCGCATACCTTGCATCTATAACGTTGCTTGCTTTTCATATTCCCATTCTTTATCTATAGCTTTGATTTGCATCTCTTGCATATTATTTACATATTTTTACCCCTCTTTTTTTATAAATTCTTTATTCTACATGTTTTTTTGCATCTTGTCTATGCCTTATGAACAGTACCTCCAATAGAGTTAAGAAATAATTGCAAATAAAGCACGATTGTATTACTTTGCGATGAGAGAAGAATAGTTATATTGTAACGTAAAAGTTAATTTAATATGAGTATTAAAATTAGTGTCCCAACTGAAAAGAATTTGATGCCTAAGATTGCTGTTTTTGGAGTGGGCGGTGGTGGTGTGAATGCAGTAAATAATATGATCTCAGCTAATTTGGAAGGTGTAGATTTTTTTGCTGCAAACACTGATGCTCAGGCTCTTGAAAACTCATTAGCAACAAACAAGATAAAATTTGGTATATCATCGACAAGAGGAATGGGAGCTGGGTCTGATCCGAAAACAGGGCAGATTGCTGCAGAAGAATCTACTGATGAAATTATTGAAGCTTTGGAAAATTATAATATGGTGTTTGTTACCGCTGGAATGGGTGGAGGAACAGGAACTGGTGGTGCTCCAGTGGTTGCTAAACTTGCGAAAGAACGGAACATTTTGACAGTAGGTGTGGTAACTAAACCATTTCACTTTGAAGGTGCAAGAAGGATGAAGGTAGCAGAAGAAGGATTAGATGAACTGCAAAAATATGTTGATACATTAATCATTATACCAAATCAAAATCTTTTCAGATTGGCTAATGAAAAAACTACTTTTGCAGATGCCTTTAAAATGGCTGATGAAGTTTTACATGCAGGAGTCAAAGGAGTTACAGATTTAATTACTAAGCCAGGTCTCATAAATCTTGATTTTGCAGATATACATACTGTTATGAACGAAAAAGGGAAAGCAATGATGGGTACAGGGGAAGCAGACGGTGAAAATAGAGCTGTTAAAGCTTCTGAATCAGCTATATCCAATCCCCTTCTTGATCACTCGTCGATGAAAGGAGCAAAGGGTGTGTTGATTAATATCACTGGTGGCATGGATATGACTTTATTTGAAGTTGATGAAGCAGCAAACAGAATCAAAGAAGAGGTTGATCCAAATGCAAATATCATTTTTGGTTCTGCATTTGACCAAAACTTAGAGGGTAAATTGAGGGTCTCAGTTGTAGCAACTGGTATAGATGCAAAGGTACAGAAAGTTATTCGTGATGATCTGATAGATGAATCTGGAGAGATTTCATTGCAAAAAGATAATGAAGGGCAGAAACAGCTAGATAAGATGAATATTCAAGGTATAGCAACAAAAAATAATGAGGTTTCTACAAATAATGTAGATTCAGATAAGAGTAGAGAGCATACTACTCATGCTATGAATATTGGATCTAAGCAAAGTTCATTTCATTTTTACCTAGATGAGAATACCCAAAAAGATGGGGCAAATACATCAATAGATGAAAGTATAAATAAAATTGAAAAAGCTAAAGATAACAAAGAAACTGAGACAAATAAGAAAATGCAGAATAACAAATCCAGTAGCATTTTTGATATCCCAACTTTCCTAAGAAATAAGAAGAATTTATGATTGATGAAGCTTTATCCATTCTAAAAGAGTACTTTTAGATGTTGAACCTACTTTTGTACCTATATACTTACCATCTTTAAACAACATTAATGCAGGAATGCTTCTAACTCCAAATTTTGAAGGAGTTTCTGGATTTTCATCTATGTCCATCTTCATTACCTTTACAACATTCAACAATTCTTCAGCTATTGCACCAACAGTAGGCATCAGTTGCCTGCATGGACTACACCACTTTGCCCAAAAATCAACTAATACCAATCCTGTATGTTGCTCAACCTCTTTTGCAAAATTCTTGTCTGATACAGATTGGATCACAGTATTTTTATGTTTATAGCTGATTCATATAGATAAAAAAATATAAAAATTTTTATTAAAAGTCAATATAAGTTGAAATAATTATAATTACAGCTATAAGTAATGCTAACTACAATGATATATAAATTTAGGTGATTTGTGGCTAAAGATGACGTAATAGAAATGAGAGGTAAGGTGATTGAGTTATTGCCTAATGCTACTTTTCGAATTGAATTAGAAAATGGGCATCGTATTATTACTTATACATCAGGAAAGATGAGAAAAAATAGGATCAGGGTACTGGTAGGTGATGAAGTTACTGTAGAAATGAGTCCTTACGATTTAACTAAAGGAAGAGTTAGTCATAGGCATTAGTAAATATGAATAAGTATGAATAGGCTGATTTTAGCTTCCTCATCTCCCAGAAGGAAATTTTTGCTTGAAAGTATCGGTTACTATCCAAATAAAATTGTACACCCCCTTATTGATGAAAAGCCATATAAAAAGGAGTTGCCAGTTAAGTTAGCAGGAAGGCTAGCTATGGGTAAAGCATCAAAAATAGCTCATGATTATCCCGATGATATAATATTAGCTGCAGATACAGTAGTAGCAAGGGGGAGGTTAATTATTCCCAAGCCAGAAGATGAGTGTGAAGCCACAAGATTTTTAAAATTATTGTCTGGTAGAAGACATACTGTATATACCGGAATATGTGCTATAAAAGGAAACAGGAATATACATAAAACTGTACAAACCAAGCTAAAATTTAAGCTACTTACAGATGAGGAAATCAAGTGTATAATACGGTCAAATGAATGGAAAGATAAGTCAGGAGGATATGCTTTACAAGGTGTTGCTGGAGTATATATCGTCTGGATTAATGGACACCCAAGTAATGTCATTGGATTACCTGTGCATGAAGTATATAAAATTTTAAACGGACTGGGACTAGAGCAGAACATTCTGGGCGAAAAACATTCTTAAATTTCCAAAGTCCTTGCATATTTTTCTTCATTCCCTGCAAAAGTTATTTAAGAGTTTGAAAATGGTATTTGAAGCATTTAAATGGACTAAAAAGTATCCTCTATTGTAGGCAACTTCCATATCCTGGATCTTTTCAGGATTAATTAAAAAAGTCTTTAAACAATTGCTTAACCAGTCTGTATTAAAATCATTTTCCTTTATTACGATATTTTTAGAATTATTACCTAAAAATTTAGCATTATAATATTGGTGATTATCCTTTGCCTTACCCAATGGAACTATAATGCTTGCCTTTTGAAATGAAAATAACTCTGCTACTGAGGATGCACCTGCTCTTGTAATAATCAGATTATGCTCCTGGTATAACTCGTGAATATTTTTAAAAAATGGCTCTATTCTGTATGTACAGTGAGTTTTTTTATAAATTTTAGTAGTATTTTCTATTAAATTACTTCTGACTTGCTGTGTAATTTGAATTTTGCTTTGTAAGTCTTTATCAAAAGACAAGATGGCATTGGGTATTATATCACTAAAAAGCTTTGTCCCTTGGCTACCACCAATTACTACAATTTTAAAAAATTTGTTATTTCTCTTAATATTAGGCTTTTTTATTGATTCAATAATTTTCTCTCTAAGTGGAAGACCTGTTAAAATAACTTTATTTTTGTAACGACTTTTAATTTTTCTTGTATGGGGAAATGAAGTAAACAGCCTATGTGCATAAGGCAAAAAGAGCCTGTTAATCTGTCCAAGCACTGAGTTTTGTTCATGTAATATTAAAGGAATTCTTAATATAATAGCACTTAATGTTGCAGGTAAAGTGGGGTATCCTCCAAATGATAACACTAATTTAGGTCTATCTTTAAGAAATATCCATAAAATCTTTAAAGTACCGAATAACAAAGCAGATATGGTGATAAATTTGCTAAAAATGCTTAATCCTGGAATTGGTGATACTATAACAGATTTTTTTATTTTAAGAAAACTGCCTGCTAACAGTGGTAATACTCTTTTATCGCAAATCAAATGCAACTTATAATCATTTGCTTTTAGCTTGTCTGCAATGGCTTGAGCAGGGAATATATGCCCGCCTGTTCCTCCAGCTGTTAAAACAATAAAATTTTCACTTTCTGTTCTCATTAATACTATGAAAGTTTGTATCAATTTTTTATATTACCAAAATTTTACCACATACTGGGAAATTATATAGAAAGTAGTGAATTTTTTTATTATATTGAGATTAACTCCCCATTATCAGATTATAAATTTCAGTTAAATGAATTCAAGTGTAGTGTGTGGAAAAAGCTACAATATAGAAGTTATGCAAGATGAGGAAGGAGAAAGAATTGACAAATACGTAACTTCAAAAATTGATGGACAGACCAGGTCACAGGTAAAGTTTTTAATCCTTAATTCTAAAGTCTTAGTTAATGATCGTGTAGAAAGGGATTGTGCAAAAAAGGTAAAATGTGGAGATAAAATCACTTTCACTATCGTATCAAAACCAACAACTTTAGAACCTTATCCTCTAAATTTAGATATGATCTATAAAGATGATGATCTAATGGTAGTTAATAAACCTGCAGGTCTTGCTGTTCATCCTGGTACAAACACACAAAATACTACATTGGCGAATGCTTTAGTTATGTATTGCAAAGATTTATCGTCAATTGCTGGAGAAGCAAGACCTGGTATCGTACATAGGCTTGATAAGGATACGTCAGGTCTAATCTTGATAGCAAAAAATAACGAGGCACATTCTTATTTATCTGAACAAATAATTAAAAGAAAAGTAAAAAGAAAGTATTGGGCACTAACGTATGGAGTACCCAACCCAGTTATAGGTAAAATAATCACAAATGTTGCTCCAGATAAAAAAGATCCAACAAAAATGCAAGTGGTAAGTAGTACAGCAGGAAAAATTGCCATCACATACTATAGAGTAATTAAGGTTTTTGAAAATAGCATGTTCAGCTTGGTAGAATGCAAACTGCAAACGGGAAGAACACATCAAATTAGAGTACACATGAAACATAAAAATACTCCTATAGTAGGTGATCAAAAATATGCAATTTATTATAATCTTAATGCTAAAACTGTATCTTCTAAAATAATAGAAGCAATTAAAGGTTTGAATAGGCAAGCCTTGCATGCATATCAAATTGCCTTTATTCACCCCAAAACACAACAATTTATGGAATTTCATATTCCCATGGATGAAAAAATTCAAAAATTCATAGACTTATTGACAGTAGATAATCATCGTACTTCCAGCTTTTTCAAAATATAGGTAGCATGATAGAAAATTACAGATGATACCGCTTTTATGTCTTCAGTGATATTCAATAGCATCAACTCTTTTATCAATCAGGAACTATCAGGAGACTCGCTTAGTCTAGCTATTGGCAAGTTGGCAGGTACGCTAATTGCACATAAATTAAAGGCAGGCTTGGGAAGCAATTATTATGCAGAATATGAGGGGAAGAAACTGGAGGAAATCAATGTTCAAACAGTTACTTATGGTAAGGAGATTCTTATAGTTTATGGTAATGTAAAGTTATCTGGCAATATTATATGGAATTCAGGATTAAAAGAACTGAAAAACATCATAACTAAGCAATATACCAAAACCAAAAACTCTTATGCAGAATATGAATATAAGGTTTCCCTTGCAATAGCGATTTGTGAAGGAGAGATAGATGAAATTTCAAGGATTTGGATAAACAACAGCCTAATAGACCTCAGTGAATATAACATTAGAGTACACAAAGGGGGGGAAGAACAACTGCCAGATTCTTTGATTGAAAAGATTGAAGGAAAAGGCAAGGTATCTGCATATAGGGGGTTAGCTTACGTAGTGATTGAGGATTTTCCAATTGGGCGATTTCACAATAAGATTCCGAAATTTAGTTTTGAGGTAAAAAGAAATCATGTTTTTCGAGATGAAAACAAACTTGAAAATTTAATCAATGCAATTGTAATGATCCCCGGAAGTGGTGAGTTTGTTTATGATACTCAAATACAGAAGAAAAGATATGTTAAAAACCAATTAACCGAAACTGTAGAAGAAATCATAAACTCACATACGGAAATGGATGAAAGCAATGCTGTCGTATCACTTAATCAATTGCGAGAGACCCTACCTAGTGTTCAATGGGTATCTCCTGTTGTGAATTGGTTTGCAACTAGTTTGGATTCCGGTAAATGCCAAATACTACCTGGTGTTGAGTTTAAGGATGAAAATACTATAACATTTCCAGATACTTGGAAGGTAGCAGGATATGAAAGACAAAATGCACATCTCATTACGCAAAAGAACAAATCCCCAATATATGGAGGTACTACAAATGATGAGAGTATCTTAAGATACCTTACGGCATTAAAGGCTAGAGGATACCAAGTGATGTTTTATCCCATGATTCTCGTGGATAATATTGAGAAACCCTGGAGAGGTAGAATATACGCTAATAACTCTGAGGACGTGAAAGAGTTCTTTGATGGAATGCGAGGATATAAAAATTTTATCCTCCATTATGCCAAGCTGGTTAAAGGACATGTTGATGCTTTTATTATAGGTTCAGAACTTGTGGGGTTGACTAAATTTCGGGATAAGGAAAATAATTTTTCTACGGTTGATAAGCTTCTTGAGCTAGCAGATGAGGTAAAAGGAATTCTAGGAAAGAAGGTAAAGGTTTCGTATGGAGCTGATTGGAGTGAGTATCATCACACGGATGAGGGATGGTATCATTTGGACAAGTTGTGGGCTTCTTCAAGCATTGATTTTATAGGGATTGATGCGTATTTTTCACTTACGGATAGAGACAAAACAGTAACTGATTATAAAGAGGTCATGCGTGGTTGGGATTCTGGAGAAGGGTTTGATTATTACTTAGATTATGAGGGAAAAGGGCAATCATTATCAAAAGAATATGCATGGAAAAACATCAAGTGGTGGTGGGAGAATGTGCATTATAATCCCAATGGGAAACAAACCGCATTCGTGCCAAAATCTAAAAAAATATGGTTCACTGAGGTGGGCTTCCCTTCAATAGACTGTGCTACCAATCAACCAAATGTTTTTTTTGATCCGTATAGTAGCGAGTCAGCTGTACCAAAATATTCCAAAGGTAAGGTAGATTTTTATGCTCAAAGAGTAGGTTTGTTTGGAACAGAAATGAGGTGGAAGGACTCAGAAATGATTGAAAACAAATTTATCTGGGCATGGGATGCTAGACCTCATCCTTATTGGACAGATAGAAAGGATGTTTGGGCAGATGCTATGTGTTGGTATAGGGGACACTGGATACAAGGGAAGTTAGGTCAATCAAGCTTAAGAGAAATTTTAACAGACGTATGCCTCAAACCAGAAATGCAACCACATCAATTTGATGTAAGCAGAATCAATCAACACGTAACAGGATTTTATATATTTCATAATACCATTGCGAGCGATATAATAGAAGATTTAAGAAAGCTATACTTTTTTGACGTGGTGGAGTCAGATGGGGTAGTTTGCTTTGTACCAAGAGAAAACAAGGAAGTTTACCGTGTTAACTGTGATGATTTACTTCTGAGAAAAGATGGTAGAAGTAGCTTAGTTATTGAAAATATCAACAATGATAGAATAATTTCTAAAATCTGTTTAAGCTATGTTAAACAAGAACACGCATTTGTCGTTACAAATGTTTATACACAAAACAACACTATAAACATCAAAAATCATAAGAATTTAAATATACCTGTAGTATTGCAAGAGGAAGAAGCAAGGGAAATAGTTAATAAGATGATGCAAAATATCACATCAGAAAAAATTGTGTATACCTTTTCTTTGCCTTTGAAATATGTATTTCTCAAATCAAGTGATTTAATAGAAATTGAATATAGGGGACAAAAGCATCTGATGAGGGTGATCAACGTTGCTATAACATGGCATGTAGAGATTTTAGCTATTACGGAAAGTGAGTGAAATATATGGTAATTCACCATCCCAAGAGGGACAATAATAATAGAGAAATATTTATGGAGAAGATCAAAGCAATAAAAGAGGAAAATTTAATATCTCGATATTAGAAAGAATTTTTGTTAAAGCCAAAAAACTAAATTTAAACTTATTTGTCAACTTATTTCCGGTATTTGGTATTATCCCTACATGAGCGAGAATGCGACGTTGTAGATACCTAAGTGAACTAAGCTATAGTGGTTTAAAATCAAGCATCTCATCAAAAAAGTTGCTCATAAGTTTGATGACTTCCCTCAAGCTATTTCCTTTGCTCTAAATTCTGTCACTACCTAAATGATTTGTGCTATAAATCAATATCATACTCTTTATCATCATTCGCATGGGGTTTATAGAAATGAGTTCTTAACATAGTTTAAATCTATGAAATAAATGTTTTTTTCTTCTGAATCCATAATTCTTACTCTATCTAATATAAATCCTATAACATCCTCTCTTAACAAAACTTTAAGCTTTAATTTTAAATGATTAGCACAAATGATTCTGATTATTCCAATAGCTGCTCTTCTCAGAGCAAACGGGTCTTTTGATCCTGTTGGTTTAACACTAATGTCAAACATGGAATTTAACGTAACTATTTTATCTGACAAAGCTATGATTATACTCAAGTTTGAAGTGGGTATAGGATCACTAGGTCCTTGAGGCAAATAATGTTCTTTTATAGCATTTGCTACTTCCTGACTTTCTCCATCGTTTAAAGCATAATAGTATCCAGCAATTCCTTGTAATTCAGGCAATTCCTTTACCATTTCCGTTACTAAATCAGCCTTTATTAACATGGCAGTATTCTCCACCATTTTCTCATCAACTTTTAACTGCCTTGCTAAGTTTATTGCAATTTCCTTAACCATTTGAATTTTATCGTAATAACTTCCTATATCATGGTGAAAGGTAACCTTTTTAAGTTCTGAAAATTTTTCTATAAGCTTTGTGCTAGTATCCTGATTATAAAAGAATTCTGTATCTGCAAGTCGTGCTTTGAGAACTTTCTCATTACCAGCAGCTACTGTTTTAAGATTATCTTGAGTCATGACATTTGACACTATGATAAAATAAGGAGCAAGCTTCTTGTCAATATACTCTGTCATTAAATATTTCTGGTGAAATCTAAGCGTAGTAATCAATGCTTCCTTTGGCAATTTCATAAATCGTTTATCTATCTTCCCTACTACAACATAGGGAAATTCCACTAGGTTTGCTACCTCTCTTAAAAGTTCTTTGTCCTCTATAATTTGCACATTTAGCTTTTGGCAGATTTCCTCTGCTTGTTCTTTTATAAGTTGCAATCTTTGCTCTTGAAAAATATAAACTTTTGCTTCTTCCAATTGAGGTTTATACTCCTTAAAGGAATTAGCTTGAATCTTTTTATCATCTATCATCCAACAACCACCCGTAGTATTGCTGGCTTTAATATGCCCATATCTTATTCGTATAACTTCGCTATTGTATACGCATAAAATTGAGTGAATTGGTCTAACCCACCTTATCTGATAAGCTCCCCACCTCATTGATTTTGACCATTGGAATGTGGAGATAACCTCCTCCAACATGGGCTTCAGCAACTCATTCGACTTTTTGCCCTCCAATTTGTTTACATAATGGTAATACTCGCCTTTTTCTGTAAGTTCAGAAACATCTGCAATGTTATATTTCTTTAAAAAACCATTGATTGCTTGTTCTTGAGCTGTAATTCTTGGTCCTCTTATTTCCTCACTCTTTTCGTTTAATGTTTTGGGAATATTTTCTATATAAAATCCTATCCTTCTTGGAGTGAAAAAATATTTTCCACTGAATTCCTGATCAAATAATTCCTCCAACTTTGCTATTACGATATTATAGAGCTTCTCACCTCCATATTCCTGCATTTCGCTGGGTATTTCTTCTGAATAAACTTCAAAAAGCAATTCTGCCATAAAATCCTTAACTTATAATATGCACAATTTCGTCATTGCGAGCACACGAAGTGTGCGTGGCAATCCACCATCCTCTATCTCTGTCATTACGAGCATGCAGAGCATGCGTGGCAATACATCTTTTAGCATCGATAATGGCTGGATCACCACGATCGCTGTTGCGATCTCGCGATGACGGGTTAAGTAATTTTTCACAATAACATGTGTATAAATCTTAGTCTAATCAACTATAATAAACTACTAAAAACCTTGAAAGCTCTTTGATGCATTTCTACGTTATGCACTCTGACATAATCAACACTTTTTAACAACATGTAAAGGGATGTAGCTACTGTTTCAATATCCCTCTCTTGAGGGGGATAGTTTGTCATTGATTCAAGGAATGATTTTCTGGAATGTCCAATGCAAATTTTTACACCAAAATCCTGTAAACGTTTTACATCTTTAAGTACTTCAAGGGATTGTTCAGTGTCAGTTGTAAAGCCAATACCTGGATCAATTATAATCTGTTCATTCGAAATGCCATATTTTTTGCATTCATTAATTTTGTTACCAACCCAATCATAAATTTCATCAACCGATTTAACTCTAATAGCCTTATCTACAGGCAAACACAAGCTATACATGCAGATATAATTGACATCTGGACTAGCAGATATTAATTCTAAAATTCTTCTATTCCTGCCTCCACTTACATCGTTAATATACGTTACTCCAAGATCAATAGCATTTTTCATCGTACTATAATGATAACTATCTATACTGATATTCTTTAGACCTATTTTATCTAACAATGGTTTTAACCTACTCCATTCCTCTGATTCTATGTTGAATTTAGCCCCGTAGGAGGTCGCACTAGCCCCAATATCCACTATATCAGCTCCCTGCTGAAATAACTTTTGTATTCTTTCTGTTGCACTATCTAAGTTATTGTAGTTACCGCCATCTGAAAATGAATTTGCAGTATAATTTAAAATACCGATTATCTTTGTCATGCAGATGCTAGCAAAGAATATCCTTTTTTATAACACTTTTTTGTTATAAGTACAATTATAGCAGATATATACAAAGTCATTTTGAATGAGGCGAAACTTTGATTTTCTCTATAGATATTTTACCTCTTCTTTATCCCTAATCAATCATTATCTCTCTTTACTATCATACCTCGATCTAACTGTCTCATGCTATATTTAGATTATTTAATAAAATTTAAGAAAAAACTTACTATTACAGCATTTAATAAATCAGTAAATACAGACCCTAAAAGTGGTAAAAGTAAAAATGCTTTAAATGACATACCATATTTTTTTGTTACCATTTCCATATTAGCTAACCCAACGGGGGTAGCACCTAGCCCAGCACCTATAAAACCAGATGTTAAGACTGCTGAATCATAATCTTTTCCACCCACTTTAAAAAATACCAGCCTTGCAAATGTCACAATGAATATAATTTGAAAAAATAAGATAGAGAGTACTTTTAATACCCCAGTATTAAACAGAAATTCTATATTAATAGTCATTATAGTCATTGAAATAAAAATCTGAAGGCTAATGTTATTTAATAAACTTACCTTTTTTTTATCAATAAATTTCTTAGTATATCTATCGCCAAAAATAATGGCAAGTATACCAATAAACATGATAGGCAAATAATCTGGGCATATAATGCCTTGTGAATTTAGAAATTTATTTAATGAAGACCCAATTATTATTATAATTAAGATAAACAAAATAGTCTTTAAAAAAAGCGAAGTTGAAGAAACTATTTTGAATAATTCTCCCTCCTTATCTATTATCTCTTCCACCCCCTCTTTCTTTGCTTCTAAATTATATTCTTGTATTAAGCTTGAAGCAACTCGCCCACCTATCATAGCTCCAGCAATAAGTCCAAGTGTTGCACCTATTAACCCTATATCTAATGCATCTGTATATCCTAATTGTTCTAAATGTGTCCCCCAAGAAATAGCAGTACCATGTCCTCCGGCTAAAGTTATAGTGCCGATAATTAAACCATCTATTAGCCTTGTACCTAAAAGCATAGCAGAAGCAATGCCGACTACATTTTGCAATACCAAAAAGAGAAATAAAAAAATCACCAGTTTCAATAGCATCTTGCCACCTTCTAATAACTCATTGAGGTTAATCAACATCCCAGTTGTGCAAAAGAAAGCTAGTAGAAAAAAATTACGTAGCTCATTATCAAAAACAAAATCCTGACCAGTATACTCTGCAATAGCGTAAAAAAGTATGCAAAGGGGCAACCCACCTGTAACACCTGCTGGAATATGCCAACGATCTAAAATGTTAATTCTTTTTGTAATATAGCAACCCAAAAAGTATGCTAGGATGCTAAGTACTAAAATATTAATTCCTTTTACTTCAATCAATTATTTTCCTCTATATTCATTACTCACACAGAAACCAGTATATCATGTAATTACTCCCTTGTCTTGGCTTAAGTTATTTTTAGTATTTGATATTAGTTTTTGTACTTCATCAAAATCACTAAAATATATTTTATTATTTGCTATAAGTTGATAGTTTTCATGCCCTTTCCCTGCAATCACCAATATATCATCTGCTTTTAAACTTTTCATCGCATGTTCAATGGCTTTACCTCTGCCCTCAATCTCTGCTCCATTTGGACATGCTTTCATAATTTGCCTTCTGATTATTGCAGAATCTTCTCCACGTGGGTTATCATCTGTTACAATAATATAATCAGCATATTTGTTTGCAATATCTCCCATCATATACCTTTTTTCAATATCTCTTTCTCCACCGCAACCAAATAAGACGTGTAATTTTCCTTCACATATTTCTCGTAAGGTTAGTAACACGGTTTTTAATGAATCAGGTGTATGGGCATAATCTATGTAAACATCTGCACTGTTATATTTTGCTACTAGTTCTAAACGACCCTTAACAGCTGTTATTTTATCCAGTATTTCTATAATTTTGTGGACTGGCAATCCACAAGCTATTGTAAGTCCAATTGAACATAATAAATTATATAACTGAAATTCTCCCCTTAAAGGAGATTGCAGTACATATTCTTTGTCAAAAATTTTCACTTTCCAGTGATTAAAAGATGCTGATTCAATTTGTAAATCCTTTGCTTTTTTCCCATATTCAATAACCTGGATAAAACGCTCTTGACACACTTGCTTGATAGCCTCAAATTCTTTAATATCAGCATTTAGCACAGCATAACTACCTACTTCTAAAATTTCACTAAACAACCGCAATTTAGCTTGAAAATATTTTTGCAATGTTAAATGATAATCTAAATGATCTTGAGAGAGGTTTGTAAAACCTGCAGCCTTAAAATTTACATTATCCAATCGATTCTGGTATATTCCATGACTTGAAGCTTCTATCGCTACATGTGTGTATGAATTATCACTCAATTCTTTCAAAATCTTATGTAACTCAATTGGTGTTGGAGATGTGAATTTAAGGCTATTTTTAGGTTTATAACTCTTTCCTGATGTCATAATTCCTAATGTTCCTATTGAAGCACTTTTATAGCCTACTAAATCACAAATTTGTTGAAAGAAATTTACTACAGAGGTCTTCCCGTTAGTTCCTGTAATTGCAACTATGTTATTTGGTTGCTTTTGATAAAATAATGATGAGATTTTACTTAAGTAAGCCCTGGGATTATCTACTTCAATATATCTTATCCCTTTATATCGGGTAGCTACTTTTGATTTTCTATCTAACACAATAAACTTAGCTCCTTGTTTTACAGCATGCTCAATATAATTTTCCCCATTTTGTTTTGTCCCAGGAATAGCAAAAAAAAGATATCCTTCTGCAACTTCCCTCGAATCATCCGCTATCCCGCTTATACTATCTAAAAGTTCGTGTATTTTCATTAAGATTCACTGGTTTTATCTTCTGCTTCTACCTCAATAGCAGGAGCATCAAAAGCTGAATCAGCTTCATGGTGTTCTTCCTCATGTCCTTGAGTTTTTTGATAATCTGTATGTTTTCCAAGACTTGCTCTTAATTTATCTATATCAAAAGGTTCTTGTCTAGGAATTGGAATTGGGGATAGTAACCTTTTTTTGAAGAATGGGTCTAAGTAGTATTTTATTTTCCGAGATTTAATTGGAGGACTAGATTCAATTAACAATATCTGCTCATCCCTAAGCAGATTTATTACCTCTTGAGGAAGCAGCAAAGCTCTTTGAGTTTGTGAAACACTAAGAGACCTAGACGCTGGATTGAAATCCATAAACTTCGGTTTATTTTGGGAAGTTTGCTCTACGGTCTTATTGCCACATAATTGAGAAATCAGTTGTGCTGTTTCATAATTATTAGCTGCAAAAGTAATCCTATATGCAGCATTTGACAAAAATGAGTTCATTCCAGCATCTTCATAAATTCCTTTAAGTTGTTGAGTATCTTGTATAATCAAAAACAATCTAACATGGTATCCACGGAAATAAGCGATGCCTGTCATAAATTGCTCCATTTTTCCAAGTGTTGGGAACTCATCCATCATGAACATTACACCATACGGCTCATCATCGCCAGGAAGCTTTCTTGACAAAAATTCTGTTGCTTGCTGATAAAATACCTGCATCAAAGGTTGAAGCCTTTTTAAGTTATCCGGCGTTAATCCCACATAGATTGTTGTACGTTTTTTCTTAAATTCCAAAACATTGAAATCGCTGGAAGCAGTTGCAGTATCAATTAATGGATTAGACCAAAGTTCTAGGTTTGAATTTGCAGTAGAAATTACACCAGACCTTTCTTTATCAGCTTTTTGTAGAAATGCGGCAATATTCATATATGCAACTGGGTGTATGTCGTTTCCCATAGTATCAAGTACAACAGCTAAGTTATATACTACATCATCACTTCTTAATGTTCTTACAACCTCACCAAAAGATTTGACCTTGCTTTTATCAGCTAACAAATACAAAACTATTCCTACAAAGAGTGAACGAGCTTCATTTTCCCAAAACTCTTTTTTAGGCATAATAAGGTTTGCTATTTTTGGGACATCATCCACCATCTGACCAGGTTTTTCACTAACCCAATCTATCGGATTATAACAATGGGTGTTGCCATCTGGGTCAGCAGGACTCCATACATATACGTCTTGTCCCATTTTTTTTCTCCAACCAGAAGTTAATTCATAATTTTCTAATTTAATATCGTGAACCACTACTAAATCTTCCCAATAAAGCAAATTTGGTACTACAAACCCAACACCTTTACCAGAACCGGTAGGGGCAAAAAGCAGGGCATGCTCATATCCGCTTGCTGTAAAATACCCTTTTTTATCTCGTCCAAGTAACATACCCTTTTTTACCCTCAGATTAGCTCCTTCTATGTCTTCTTCTGTTGCCCATCTAGCGTCGCCATGAATGGATTCTTTCTTTTTGTATGGTCTTAATTCATATATATTTGACCTATAATGCCATACAATAAATCCCAGCATCACCATTGGAGCTAGTATTGCCACAACAACCCTAGCCATAAAATAATTATCATATATAAAGTTTATACTGGTATAATTAGCGATCCAAAACTCCATTAGTATTATTAAAGTGTCGAATGGTCGTAGAGACAAGGCAAAACCTAAGGTTAAACGATGATACTCTGTGAAAGTTAAAATCAATCCTGATATATAAATGCTTAATACAAGTAAAACTAAACCTAATACTACTGCTAAAACAAAATTTCTAAAAGCATTGATAAAATCACTCATACTGAATATCAACTTTTCTATTGGTCAAGTCCTAGTAAAAAGTATACAATAGATTTATTGCAATACCAAGCTCTTAGAAGATTAAAACCTCTTTTCAAATACAATAGGGCTAAGTCAATATTATAGCATATACCACTAAGATATAGGTATTTTAACTTTTTTATTCCATCATCACGAGATCGCAACTTCTTACTCTCGTCATCACGAAGGAGCGATAGCGACTGTGGTGATCCAGAGATTGCCACACTCACTTTGTGAGTTCGCAATGACAGGGCAGGAGGGTGGATTGCCACGCCTGTTGTACAGGCTCGCAATGACGAAAATATATTAATAACATATCCCAAACCTTTATGTGATAAGCTATAATAACTGGTGGGACTTGCAGGACTTGAACCTGCGACCCCACCGTTATGAGCGGCGTGCTCTAACCAACTGAGCTAAAGTCCCAATGCCCACTAATGTATAGCAATAACATGTTATGATGTCTACAATAAAAGCCCATATAGTTATAGTACAAAATAACTTGTATCTATCTTTGATCAACCCTAAATTTTTAGATATTTTTCAACTAAAAGTAATATAAATTGATAAAGTTGCTTTTCTGGTTCGAAAGTAGAAAAATCCATTTTTTTAGTTATATCACTTTTACTCAAATTTTTTATTTCTGAGATAGCAACTGCAAATTCTGTTGTAACTTCACACATATTTTGATCCTGATTGAACGTTGCAAAAGCCTGCGATATTACAAAACTTGGTGTTAAGCTACCTTTTACATCAACTGATATAATCCCCATTCTTAATCTGCTGATAAAATTTTCATGATTATAAAGTAACTGAAAATCACCTGATTTACCCGGCAGTAGTATTTCATTAAAATGGCTATCAATAACTGTTCTTTCTGGCGTGATAATTTTTAATTTTATTTCATTCATCTTTGTGCATCATTTTATGCCAATTCCTTTCCTTTTTCCAGAGCTTCTTCTATGCTACCAACCATATAAAATGCAGCTTCAGGTAGATCATCATATTTGCCATCAATCAAGGCTTTAAAACTGCGTATTGTATCTTCTATTGCTACGAATTTTCCAGAAGAATCCGTAAATACCTCTGCCACATGGAAAGGCTGTGATAAAAATCTTTGAATTTTCCTTGCCCTTAACACTATCAATTTATCTTCTTCAGAAAGTTCATCCATTCCAAGAATTGCTATGATATCTTGCAAAGACTTATAGGTTTGCAATATTTTCTGAACCTCCCTTGCAACCCTATAATGTTCTTCACCTATTATATTTTGCGACAAAGCTTGTGAAGCACTATCAAGAGGGTCAATCGCAGGATATATTCCCTGTCCTGCAATCTGACGGCTTAGAACTGTTGTCGCATCTAAATGTGCAAATGATGTAGCAGGAGCAGGGTCAGTCAGGTCATCTGCAGGAACATAAATTGCCTGCACCGAAGTTATTGAACCAGTTTTTGTAGATGTTATTCTTTCTTGAAAAGCTGCCATTTCTGTAGCCAGTGTAGGTTGATACCCCACAGCAGATGGCATCCTACCAAGTAAGGCGGATACTTCTGCCCCAGCTTGTGTAAACCTAAATATATTGTCTACAAAAAATAACACATCCTGCTGTTTCTTGTCTCTAAAATATTCTGCGATTGAAAGACCGGTCAATGCTACTCTTGCCCTAGCTCCGGGAGGTTCGTTCATTTGTCCATAAACCAGGCTTACCTTAGAATTACTTGGATTCTTTTCATCTATAACATTGGAACTTATCATTTCATTATATAAGTCATTTCCTTCTCTCGTTCTTTCTCCAACACCTGCAAACACAGAATAACCTCCATGTGCTTTTGCAATATTGTTAATCAACTCCATGATTAGTACAGTTTTTCCTACTCCTGCACCGCCAAACAACCCAATTTTCCCTCCTTTGATATAAGGAGCTAAAAGGTCTATAACCTTTATACCTGTTACCAAGATTTCTGTATCTGTAGATAGCAAGCTAAGTGGCGGGGAATTACAATGTATTGAAGTGTAATTTTCACTAACAATATCACCTTTCCCATCTATTGGGTTACCTACAACGTCTATTATTCTTCCTAAGGTTTCTTCACCAACGGGTACGGTTATAGGTTTTTTTGTGTCTATAATGGTATCTCCCCTTTTTAAACCATCGGTCAAATCCATTGCTATCGTCCTAATTACTCCTTCCCCAATATGTTGAACCACTTCAAAAATTATTTCCCTTTCATCATCTTTGTATTTTAAAGCATTTAATATTGGTGGTACTTCTCCCTCAAATTTAATATCTACTATTGCCCCAAAGATTTGTGTTATTGTACCATTATTCATATATCTGCTTTCTCCAAATAAATTAGTTAATTAATTGCCTCTGCCCCTGAAATTATTTCAATCAATTCTTTTGTAATAAGTGCCTGTCGGCTTCTGTTATAAAGTAAACTCAACTCCTTTAACATCTCTTCAGAATTTTGTGTAGCATTATCCATTGCTATCATCCTTGTGAAATATTCACAAGCTATGCTATTTGCATATACATTAAAAATAGTAGCATTGATAAAATTTAATATCACTTGTTCTAAGATTACAGATAAATTGTTATCAAAATTAAAAACTGCCTTGCTTTGGAATTGATTTTTTATACTTACTATATAACCCATATCTAAAGGCAATAACTGCATATTGATAAGTTTTTGACTCATAATAGAATTAAATTTTGTATACAAAATTCTGCACTTATTAAAATTTTTATCTCTAAATAAATTTTGCACTTTTTGACTAAATGATATAGCATGAGGATATGGTATGCTTCTGTTGTATTGATTTGCAAATGGAATACTAAACTCAATGTTTTTCTTATGATGAGTATTCATATATTGGGAGATTTTATCACCAACACAAATAACTTTGACTTCCTTATTTTTATTATGAGAAGCACTTATCTCGGATGCAATTGCAGATATGATCTTTGAATTAAATGACCCACATAACCCTCTATCTGAGCCAAAAGCTATAATCAAAACATCTTGCTGATTAGCATCCTGTAAATAAAGAGCATCACTTTCCTTGAAAATTGATTCATCTGTATTGTAAATATTTAGCAAAAGATTATCAAATGTTTGCAAATACTCTCCAGCCTTTATTACATTGCTTTGTGCTTGTTTCAAGCGTGAAGCAGACACTATTTTCATTGCTTGAGTAATCTTTTTTGTGGATTTAATCCCGCTTATTCTACTTTTTATACTTTTGAGTGATTGCATGATCTTAAACAAATAGCTTAATAAATTGCTCCAAATATTCTGTTAATTCCTTATGTATCTCATCAGAAAGATCTTTTTCTCTCCTAATCTTCTGAACCAATTTTGGTTTATCTTTCTTTATTTGGTAAATTAACCTACTTTCAAAGTCAGAGACATTTTTAACATCAATATTTTTCAGGTAGCCGTTGACTGCTGCAAATATTGAAATGACTTGTTCTTCAACCTGCATAGGGCTATGTACCGGTTGCTTAAGCAATTCTGTTAATCTGTCTCCCCTATCCAGTAAATTTCTTGTAACTGAATCTAAATCAGATGCAAACTGTGCAAAAGCCTGCATTTCTCTATACTGTGCTAAATCAAGTTTTATAGTTCCTGCAACCTTTTTTATGGCTTTGATTTGTGCTGCAGAACCTACACGACTTACTGATAACCCAATATTGATAGCTGGTTTTATACCTTTGTAAAATAATTCTGTTTCCAGGAAAATTTGTCCATCAGTTATTGAGATTACATTTGTAGGAATGTATGCGGAGACATCTCCTGCTTGCGTTTCAATAATTGGTAAGGCTGTTAAAGACCCACCCCCCATTTCATCTGATAATTTTGCAGCCCTTTCAAGTAATCTTGAATGCACATAAAATATATCACCAGGATATGCTTCCCTGCCAGGCGGTCTCCTCAATAGCAAGGATATTTCACGATACGAGACAGCATGCTTGCTTAAGTCATCATAAATTATAAGGGCATGCATGCCATTATCCCTGAAATACTCTCCCATTGTACAACCAACATAAGGTACATAAAACTGTAATGGAGTAGGGTCAGATGCAGATGCAACAACTATTATCGTATGTTCAAGAGCACCTGCTTCCTCTAATTTTTTAACAATTTTTGCAACCGAAGAATTTTTTTGCCCCATTGCAACATAAATGCAATATAATTTTTCACTTTCAGTGCCTGATTTATTGATCTCTATTTGGTTGAGTATTGTATCGATTGTTATAGATGTTTTCCCCGTTTGTCTGTCACCGATTACTAACTCACGTTGCCCCCTTCCAATAGGTATCAAGCTATCAATTGCTTTTATCCCTGTTTGTACTGGCTCACACACAGATTTCCTCGTAATGATTCCTGGTGCTTTAATATCAACTTTTTTGTAGACTGTATCTTTAATCTCTCCTTTGTCATCCAACGGATTGCCAAAAGTATCCACTATCCTTCCAAGCAATCCTTTCCCCACTGGAACTTGAAACAATTTTTTGGTTCTTTTTACAACATCTCCCTCGTAAATACCACTATCACCCTCTAAAATTACAATAGCAACATTATCTTCTTCAATATTGAATACTATGCCTTGAGTACCATTTTGGAATTCTACAATTTCATTGAACCCAACACTGTCCAGTCCATAAGCTATTGCAACTCCGTCAAATACTTTTACAACTTGACCTACTTCTTGCAATTCTATCTCTTGGTTTAAATGGCTAATTTTATCTTTTAAAATATTGACAATTTCCGAAGCTTTCATAAAACACCTGTTACTTTTAAAGTTGATACATCAATCATAGGTTGCATTTTGTACAATTTTGATAAAATTGAAAAGTCGATCATGATTGAACCAGTTTTTATAACCATCCCACCTAAAATTTTTTTATTAATTGTAAAATTAAATTCCAAATTCTCAGATTTAAAATAGCTTGTTAATTGCCTTTTTATGTTCTCAATATTTTTTTCATCTGTTTTTCTTGCTAACACTACTTCTACAACTTTTACGTTATCATGTTTATCCAATAGGCTTTTAAAAGATAGAGTGATTTTTTTCAATAAAAAAAGTCTTCTTTTACTAATTAAAACATGAATAAAATTTTTTATAACATCTGATGTTTGCCCTTGTTGCAAAATAGTGTTGCAAAAAACTAACTTTACTTTTTTAGGAACAAACTTGTTCAGGAGCAACTTTTTTATTTCCTGGTTGTTACTAATTTTACCAAGAAAATCATTTAGCTCCTTGTAAATCGTGTGGAGCTTTTTTAAATCCTTTGCAACTGCAAATAAGGCTTGTGCATATCTTTTTGCAACTAAGTTTTCAAAACTCATTCAATTAAAACAAAATTCCACTGCGGATAAGCTTTTATACCTAAAAATCATTCTGTAAGCAACAATAAATATCGGTCCTGTGGAAAGTTGCTTAGAGTGGAAATAGTAAGTATAGATATGTATAGCATAGAGCAGTAAGGTTAAGACATTATAGTATTAATGCATATACATACTCGTCATTGCGAGCCTGTGCAACAGGCATGGCAATCCATCCTCCTGTCCTGTCATGCGAACTCACAGAGTGAGTGTGGCAATCCCTGGATCACCACGATCGCTGTTGCAACCTTGCGATGACGGATTGTGTATATTTCTTCACAATGATATATGTCTAAACCTGAATGATTTATGCTATACCTCGAATAAGGTTGATAAAACTTGTGGATTAACGCATCTTTGTCAAAGTTATCTTAAAAAGTAATGACATGTAGAAAATGTATAGGCTTTTTACGTCACTATTAAATGTATTATATCCTCCTACCTGCATTACATGTAAAAAGGAGTGCTTTGATGCCAATTTATTATGTGAAAGGTGTTGGTCGAATATAGCCTTTATAACGAGAGCATATTGCAAGAAATGTGGGATGTCATTTGTGAGCAATAATCATATTTGTTTATGTACAGAGGAACATTGCATTAACGAAAATCATGTATATCACTCAACAAGATCGATAATAGAATACAATGATATAGCAAAGAAGTTAATAAAACGACTTAAGTTTTATGCAAAATTTGAAGTGCTGAAATTGTTTAAAAACTGGTTCAACTGCGTATTAAAAAAATATGATTATCGAGAAATAGATTATATTGTTCCAGTCCCTCTGCACAAACGGAAACTAACAAAAGGGGGCTACAATCAGACCGAAATTCTTGCAAAAATCATTTCACGAGTCATAAAGAAAAAGTATCATCCCAAACTTCTGCTAAAAGTCAAAAATACATCTAACCAAAGCGATCTAAAAAAAATGCAAGAGAGAGAAACCTTGTGAATGCTTTTGATATTTATCATGGAAATGCACATATTCTTAAAAATAAAAAAATACTGCTCATCGATGATATAATAACAACTGGAACAACTGTAAATGAATGCTCAAAAATATTGATGAAAATGGCGTATGCGAAACAAGAATTCTTTCCCTCGCTCGTCGATAATATAACCCGAATTCATACATTAATTAGGTCGAGATTTCTAATAAATCATATTTCAAACTTCCACTTCAAAGTTCAAATTGGGTAAGTGCAAGAGACCAATTTCTTATTGGCATCGTCCACTTTTTTACAGTATTTCTTAAAGCCAAATAAATTAATGCTTCCTTTAACCCTAATCTATTTTTCCTTATGATTTTTTATTTGCAAATTTTATCTCTTCTTTGTCAAGAAGAATTTTCATGAAAATATTTTTCGTATTTCATTTCTTCATCTTCATGTTTTTCTGCATTTGGCATAGCTTCTTTTTTTTCTTTAATATTTGACCAAATTTCAGAATACTTTTTATTTATTTCCAGCCATTTTATCAATTTTTCTGACCCGGGTTTTATTGCACCGATAGGACATTCAGACTCACAAACTCCACAACTAATACATTCCTCTGGATTTATAACCAGCATGTTTTTACCTTCATAAAAACAATCTACAGGACAAACTTCAACACAATCTGTGTATTTACATTTTATACATTTATCAGTAACAACATATACCATAGCAAATTACCCTATTAATATTTTCTTGATTTAAAATTTATTCAGTGTATTTCTCTAAATGTTTTGTAAATTACCCTGTATTCTAGCTATTTTGATAAATAAAGCATACTTATAGACGGGTCAATTTATTTTAGCGGATGTGGCGGAATCGGCAGACGCACTAGACTTAGGATCTAGTGCCGCAAGGCGTGTGGGTTCAAGTCCCTCCATCCGCACCAAATTAATAATACATGATTTTATGACAAAAGTTCTAATTTCTATTTCAAATTTCTACAAAGATATATCTGAGAAGCTACTGAATACAAGCATCTTGGAGTTAAAAAAAAATGATATACAATATGAAAAAGTTGTTGTGCCTGGGGTTTTCGAATTAGCAAGTTCTATTAACATGGCATTAGAAACTTTTGAATATAGCGGGGTGATAGCTTTAGGATGTGTTATAAGGGGTGAAACCTCTCATTACGATGTTATTACACATACATGTGCTAGAGCAATACAAGATATTTCAATATACTATTCCATACCCTTAGGTTTTGGGGTACTTACAGTATATAATATGGAGCAGGCTCTTGTTAGGGCAGAGAAATATGCAAAAAATGCTACAATAGCTTGTATACAAATGATAGAAATAAGAGAACAACTTATTATTCGCAATGACAGGGGATTCTCCAAATTTAACTGATACTATAAAATTCCCATCTCTATATCCAGCAAGAATTTTAGCAGTGCAGGCTATGTATTCTATGGATATTTTAACTGGAAAAAAAAATTTATCCCAGATAGCTTCAGATTACCTGGATTATCATGTTACCAAATACCCAAAACAAAATTTAGATCAAAAATTCTACCTAAATATATTAGAAAGTACCTATAATCATTTAAAATACATTGATAAAAAAATTAGCATTAACCTTGAGAATACCTGGAAATTAGAAAGGCTACCTAAATTGGTATTGGCGATTTTAAGGATAGGAGTGGCTGAAATAACTATGTCTACAAATCCTCAAATAGCACTAATAATTAATGATTACCTGCAAATCTCTAAATCATTAAATCATGAAGGAGAGATTGGATTTATTAACAGCATTCTTGATAAAATAGCAAAAGAGAAAAGATGAGGTCCTTTTAACATGAAGTTTATATCGAAGACATAACTGGATCATCACAGTTACTGCTGCTCCGTCGTGAAAATTTGTTTTTCATAGTTGTTTATACAAATCTCACCCTCTCCTATTAACCCGAAATAGTCCCTTGCAATTTCATCGAGAATATCCTTATTAATACTTTTATCGTATAATAAATTTGCTCTGTTTTCTAAATACTCTTTCTCTGCCTTATAACCACTAAGCAACACCTTTTTTTGCTCTATCTCTTTGTTTAATGATGACATCTTTAAAAAACCTCTGTTTCCAGCAAGGCTATGATATATAAAATATGCTAAAATCAACAGGGCTATAAAATTCAATATCATAATATTAAAACTTATTTTCTTATGTTTTTGCATATAAATTTTGATTCATTTTAAATGTTGTTGTATTAATGCTATCATAATCACTAATGTTGATAATACATTTTTCAAAATTTTAAAGTAAAATTATGTTTTCTCTTCTATTCGGGGTTCAAATTTTTATTACTATATTGATTGCTTTGGTTATTGTATTTCAAAAATCTAGCAGCGATGGTATAGTTACAAGCAATTTGGGTAACAGTATACCAAGTAGCTCTCAAACATCGTTTATAAGTAAATTCACCATGTTTCTTGTTTTTATATTCATGGCAAATAGCCTTTTTTTAGCTAGACACTCCATAAATGAGTATAAGCAAAACAAATCTATTATTACTTCATTGGAAAATAAATCTGCTACTACAGAAATTAATGAAGAAAATGTCGGTGTGCCAAAGATGGAGTAGAGCTAAGTGACAAAATTTATTTTTATTACTGGAGGAGTTGTGTCTTCCTTAGGGAAGGGAATAGCAACTGCTTCGATAGGTGCGTTATTGCAGGCACATGGATATAAATTACGCATAAAAAAGCTTGATCCTTACTTAAATGTAGACCCAGGCACTATGAGTCCGTTCCAACATGGAGAGGTATTTGTTACTGATGACGGAGCTGAAACAGATATGGACCTTGGGCATTATGAAAGATTCACAGGTATATCTTCTAAAAAAAGTGACTCTGTCACAAGCGGACAGATTTATTCCAAATTACTTATGAAGGAACGAAAGGGAGATTATCTGGGTGGAACGGTCCAAGTAATACCACACATAACAGACCTGATAAAGGAGTTTATACTGAATGACAGAGAAGTAGTAGATTTTGTGCTTTGCGAAATAGGTGGTACTGTTGGGGATATTGAAGGGCTACCTTATTTTGAAGCAATAAGACAACTAGGTTATGAGTTCGGAAAAGAAAATGTTTTATACATACACCTGACATTAATTCCTTTTCTTAGAAAAGCATTAGAATTAAAAACCAAACCTACACAACATTCTGTTAAGGAACTACGCTCAATAGGTATTCAACCTAATATTATATTGTGTAGAGGCGAGAAACAGGTACTGGAAAATGAAAGAAAAAAGATAGGATTGTTTTGTAATATCAAAGAAGAGAATGTAATACAATCACAGGATGTAGATTCAATTTATGATATACCATTAAAATATCATCAAGAAGGTCTTGATGAACAGATTTTAAAAACTCTTTCTTTACCATATAAAAATGATGTGGACCTATCCGTTTGGAAAAAAATAAGAAGTAATAAAAGTTTAATTAAAGGTACTGTAAAAATAGCAATCGTTGCAAAATATCACCTATATCAAGATTCTTATAAGTCACTAATCGAGGCTTTTAAACATACCGAGCTATATCATAAATACAAAGTAAAGTTAGTTTGGATAGGAGCTGAAAGTTTGAATAATACTAATGTTATGAAGCAATTACGTAACATTGATGGCATAGTTGTGCCAGGGGGTTTTGGGGAAAGAGGTATTGATGAAAAGATCACAGCTATAAAGTTTGCACGTACCAAAAAAATACCATTTTTTGGTATATGTTTGGGAATGCAACTTGCAGTTGTGGAATATGCAAGAAACGTTCTAAATTTGAAAAATGCCAGTTCAACCGAATTTGATCTTAACTGTCAAAATGTTATAGATTTAATGGAAAATCAGCTTGAAGGTAACAACTTACAAAAATTCTCAAAAAACCGCAAAATAGGTGGAACAATGAGGTTAGGTATCTACAAGTGCAAATTACGTAATAATAGCAAAATACGGAAAATCTATGGTACAGAATATATTGAAGAAAGACATAGACACAGATATGAATTCAATGTTAGGTTTAGAGATGATTTTGAATCTAGTAGATTGTTGCTAAGTGGAGAGTCTTTAGGGGGTGGATATATTGAGACTGTGGAAATATCAGATCATCCTTGGTTTATAGCTGTACAGTTTCATCCTGAATATAAATCAAGACCATTTGATCCGCATCCTCTATTCATCTCATTTGTTGACTCAGTTATTAAGGTAAATAGGGGAATGTAAGTGGGGTGTTATGATTGGCAAAACTCAGCTTTACCTAAATAGTGTTAATTGCAAAATACTACTTGGGTTACTCTTGTTGCTTTTAGCTACCTTAGCAATTTCTTTCATATCGATCAATTTGTCCATCTTAGTCTTTTTTGGATTTCTACCTACTTTAGTTGCCATTGCTGTGGATAATTATAAAAAAAGAGTGCTATCTCGAATAGTGGGATTATTTAACATTTTGGGTAGTTTAAATTTTTTCATACAAATACTATCAAACACACAGGAAATACAACGCATTTCTTATATGATTATTTCCATTCCTCATACATGGCTTGTTATTTACTCTTCATGTGCTTTTGGATGGGGGCTGTACCTATTTATTCCAAGAATAGTCTATTATTTTATTTATGCTAAAAAAACGGATTTACTTTATAAATTGAGAGAGGTTCTTAATAGTATTTACTAAGAATGGGGAGAAGAAAGGATCAAAATGACTATTTCAAAAAATGAATTAAAATAAACCCTCATACATGTCTTTTTTCTAGCTTATTGCGACCTTATTTTTTTGTCGCCTTATCCATGTTCTATTGTCCAATTCTGAGTTTTATAAAAAAATAGCTGGACTTTTAGTAAAAAAGTAGTACAAGCATCTTAAGGTTTCATAAAATTGCTATTGAGTATGTTTAATATATTTAAGTACCTGCCTGTAAAAAAGGAAGAACTATCGAAATTCCTTGTTGTATCATCTATGATGATGCTGGTAGTTTTTATTTATAGTGTTCAAAGGAGCATGAAGGATACAATTGTTGTCTCCTATGTGGGAGCAGAGCTTATCAGCACGATTAAATTGTATGGAGTTTTGCCATCTGCGATTTTTATAATGCTGATTTATGCAAAGCTATCAAATTTTCTCAATAAAACGTTTATTTTCCATCTTTTAAACATATTTTTCATTGGCTATTTTCTCATTTTTACTTTTGTTATTCATCCGAATGTTCAAAATTTTCACTTTGATGTGAGTGCTATGGTGCAAGAATATCCACGTACCAAATACTTATTCATTATGGCTGGCAATTGGTCATTCTCACTATATTTTATTTTTGCTGAGTTGTGGGGCAGTGTTATACTTGCATTAATGTTTTGGCAAACTGCTAACCAAGTATTTCAAATCAAAGAAGCAAAAAGATTGTATCCATTGTTCGGGTTAGTAGCACAAATTGGTATGTTGATGTCAGGACTGACAACAAAAACCTTTACCAAAGCAAGTATAGCAAGTAACTGGCAAGATTCTTTGGTTTATATTAATCTCTCAGTTGCTGCAGCTGGTATAATATTATCATCATTATTTTATATTTTATCTAACGTTTTAGTATCTAGTGATATTATCAATGCTGAAACTGTAAAGAAAAAGAGGAAAATAGGATTTTTTGAGGGATTAAAATGCGTGTTTACATCTAAGTATATCGGGCTAATAGCTTTATTACTTATATGTTATGGGTCTTCAATTAATTTAGTTGAGGGGGTTTGGAAAGCTCAAGCTCATGTGGTATATCCAAATCCTCAGGAATATGCAAATTTCATGGGGGGGTTGCAGGCTTATACTGGACTTGCTGCCGCAATAGCTATGCTGACTGGTTCTTATATACTGAGTTTGATCTCTTGGAGAGCTGCAGCTTTATTAACTCCAATTGCCATATTTATTACGGCATGTATATTTTTTGTTTTTTCAATATATCAAGTTGAAATTACAAATGTTTTACCTTTTCTTACATTAGCACCTGTTGTGATAGCAGTATTTGCTGGACTAATGCAAAATATTTTAAGTAAGGGAGTAAAATATGCTTTTTTCGATGCAACAAAAGAAATGGCATACATTCCTCTTGACGAAGCATTGAAATCTAAGGGGAAAGCGGCAGCTGATGTTGTTGGTGGTAGACTAGGTAAATCTGGAGGGGCACTCATTCAGTGGACTATGCTTTCCCTAATACCTGGTTCAACTCTAGTAACTTTATCACCCGCTTTGTTTGTGATGTTTTTAGTTATTATGGTTATATGGTTCTTTGCTGTTAATACTTTAGCAAGTGAATTTAACAAAAAAACTGCTCAGACAAAAGACAGTGTCTTAGAAGGTCAACCTGCACAATAGAATATATAACGAATATATAACATATACCACTAAGATATAGATATTTTAATTTTTTATTCCGTCATCACAAGGTTGCAACTTCTTATCCCCGTCATCGCAAGGTTGCAACAGCGATCGTGGTGATCCAGGGATTGCCACACTCACTCTGTGAGTTCGCATGACAGGGCAGGAGGATGGATTGCCACGCCTACTGCTATAGCTCGTAATGACGAAAATATATTAATGATATGTCCCAACCTTTGTGTGATAAGCTATATTTCTGAATCGTGTTAAAATAAATAGTTTTTTTAGCTTTAACATAAGTTCCACCTTAATATCCGGATATTAAGGTGGAACTTATGTTAATTAATAAAAGGCTAAAGTCAATTTTTAGATGTTAGATTATTTTCGGTATTTGGTATAAGCCCTGTGTTCATAGCAATTCCTTAAATGCAATTCTGGTTCTAAAGTAAATAGTGCTGGTCGATTCGCATTAAAGTAGAAAAATATAAAACTAATGGTTGTATTACCAATTTGATTATGTTATCTTATTTTAGAGTTTTGTATATGTGGTTGTACGTCTAGCGCATCCTCATCATTAAGCAAATCTTCCCACTACTCAGTATGGATGCGCTGGAAGTGTATGTTGATGATTTCCTGTATTCAAAAATTTCTTCTTTATAGTTTCGCAATAAGTTGCTAGAGAAAGAGGTTATAAATTAGAAATATTTAAATGAGTAAAGCTACAAAGAGATTTTTTTTTGTTATATCCATTTCCTTTGCTTTTTCTATTGCTTTAGGAGGGGTAAGTTTGCTTTTATTTATCCACCTTATACAAGATGTACCTGACTATAATGAGTTATATAAGTATAAACCAAGTAGCATAACAAGGCTTTATAATAGTGATGGTCAGGTTTTAGATGAGTATGCTAATGAAAAAAGGGTATATGTAAAGTATCAAAATATTCCTGAAATTATTGTTAATGCCTTTGTTGCTGTCGAGGACAAAAACTTTTTTGATCATCAGGGAGTTGATATAGTTAGTATCGTCAGGGCATCTATACAGAATATTCTTAATATCGGTGGAAATAAACGACTAGTTGGGGGATCAACTATTACACAACAAGTAGTAAAAGGTTTCTTTCTTAGTAATGAGAGAAGTTTACTAAGAAAAATTAAGGAAGCTACCCTTGCCTTCAGGCTAAGTAAGGCATTCAGTAAAGAAAAACTTTTAGAGATATACTTAAACCAAATATACTTAGGTAATCATTCTTATGGAATATATGTAGCAGCACAAAACTATTTTGATAAAGATTTAGACAGCATTAATGTAGAGGAAGCTGCTTTACTTGCATCGCTCCCTAAAGCTCCTTCAAAACTAAATCCCTACAAAAATTATGACAGAGCACTAAAACGTAGGAATTGGGCAATTCAAAGAATGGAAGAAGAGGGCTTCATATCTTTTGAAGAAAGGACAAATGCTGTAAAAAATCAGATTAAGCTAAGTTATTCACCAACAAAAAATAACAAACATGAAGATTATTATACCAATACTGTGAAAGCTGAATTAATCGATCTGTTCGGTATCGATAATGTACATAATCGTGGTTATATAGTAAATACCAATATAGACTTGAGGCTACAAAACACAGCACAAACGGCTTTAAGAATAGGATTAAAAAACTTTGATAAGAAAAGTGGTTGGAGGGGTGTTTTTTCAAAAATTGATCTTACTCAGCAAAACATAAGTGAAAGTTTAAATAAAATTGCCTGTGATAACTATCGTGGAAATTATCATTTAGGAGTCATAACGAAGATAAGTGGTACAACACTAGAGGTACTCCTGAACAACCAAAAAACAATTAAACTAGATAAAGATGCTTATAGTTGGATATTGAACAGTGCAACAGAACGTCAATTAAAGAAACTTTTTCAAACAGGAGATGTTATATTGGTCGATGGAGTGGAGAATGAAAAATATAAAATAGAGCAAATACCAGAAATCAATGGAGCAATAGTAGTAATTGAAAATAAAACAGGTAAAGTTCTAGCATTGGTTGGAGGATATGATTTTAAACAAAGTAGTTTTAATAGAGTAACCCAAGCATATAGACAGCCAGGTTCTGCATTTAAAACATTTGTGTATCTGGCTGCATTTGAACAAGGTATTTCTCCAAATACTTTGATATTGGATGAACCCTTCGAAATAGACTTAGGTTATGGTTTGCCAATATGGGAACCAAAGAATTACGGAGAGGAATATTATGGATTAATCACTTTAAGAACGGCTTTTGAAAAATCCAAAAACCTACCCACTTTAAGATTATTACTGGGAGTTGGATTGGATAAATTAACAGCGATTGCACAAAGGTATTTAATATATAATTCAAATGTAAAGCCTATGTACTCGATGGCTTTAGGAGCTTTTGAAACTACATTATTTAAGATCACAAATGCTTATGCAAGCATAGCAAATAATGGCATTTTAAAACAACCCAAATTAATTGACAGTGTATACAGTAAAGAAGGAGAGCTACTGTATTCTCCTAATGATCTGTTCTGTGATAATTGTAGCACTGAATATAAAGATATGGAAGAATCAGGATTTCAATCTCAACCAGAAATTGGGTTTTTGGGCAAAGTAATTACTGATCCAGCATCTAATTATCAAACTCTATCTTTATTAGAAGGAGTGATTGCAAGAGGATCAGCAAGGAGAGCAAAGGTTTTACAAAGAGTGATTGCAGGTAAAACTGGAACTACTAATAACAGCCTGGACACCTGGTTTATTGGCATGACTCCTGATATAACTGTAGGTGTTTTTGTTGGATATGATATACCTAGAGGTATGGGTAAAAATGCAACAGGAGCGAGTGTTGCTCTTCCTATTTTTATCGATTTCTTTAAAAATTTAAGTTTTATCCCAAATCATCCATTTCAAATTCCAGATTCTATTCAAAAAATGTATGTGGACCCAAATACAGGGAAAGTAATAGAAAAAAATGCTCTTGTAGAAGGAAAGCAATATATTTCCGAAAATTTTAAGAAAAACTCTTCTGTTTTTGATGAAGAGAAACTCGATGACATTGTTTTCAATAATAACTAACTAAAGCTGGGAGATTGAGTTATACCAAATAGCACAAATAAATTGACTATGCCATACAACAAAATTCAGCATAAACACAACAAACAAAGAAACGAAATTTCGACAACTTAAGCAAATGAAATAGATTTCTTTTATAAATGTTTTGCAATGAGTAAAAGAAGACTTTATAAGAAATTATGATAAATACCATAAATCCTATCTATGTAGAGAAAGCCCATGCTAC
>CAZJPD010000003.1:0-37462 GCA_964547795.1 uncultured Candidatus Midichloriaceae bacterium
ATATCAAAAATTCTTCCTCTAAATGTTATTCCAGGGTTTGACAATATGAAGATTAAAATTTAAACTAAAATCTAAAATAATAGCTTTATCTAAATGCTCTTTTTAATTGCAACACTCAGCCCCTCACCAGTTGGAAATATCAAGCTTTTATATTTTTGAGTATTGCTTATTTCCAAATTGAATTTTCTCATAGCTTTCCATCTTTTTATATCACTTTCTGGAGGCGTGCTACTATATACAGTATCAAACAAAAACGTATTATCTGCGATAATCAATCCCCCCTTTCTCAGTAAAGGGTAAGTTAGTTCAAGATATGTACAGTAGTCCTCTTTTTTTGCATCTATAAAGACGGCATCCAGTTCATAATCTATCTTCAAATTTTCAAGATAATTTATAGCATCTGCATTTACAGCAGTAATTTTCTGTTCAAAATTAATTTTTGCAAAATTTTGTTTTGCAATTTCAAAACGTACCTTATCCACCTCAATAGTGATAATTTTGCCATCTTTTGGTAGAGCAGTAGCAACCCAACAACAGGAGTATCCGACCAAAGTACCAATTTCAAGAACATATTTGGACTTATGAATGGACAATAACATATTCAGCAGTTTTCCTTCTTCTGGGCTTAGCTGTATATTCTTTTTATCTTTGGCTGTTTGAAAAACACTAACAAAATCCACCCCCTCTTTGCAATAGAGTGATCTGACATATTCTTGCTTATCTGTAATATCTTGACTTCTTGCCATTGGTATTTCGAAGAATTTTTATCATCATACCCTATATTAATTGCAGAAAAACTCAATATTTGATAGCCTTTATATTAGCTATAGCTTATTTCACTAAAGTGTGGACATTATTGTAGCTGTACATCTTGGTTATTGTGAGCCTACAGTAGTAGGCATAGCAATCCACCTTCCTACCCTGTCATTGTGAACTCACAGAGTGAGTGTGGCAATCTTTGGATCACCACAGTCGCTATCGCTCCTTCGTGATGACGGGGGTAAGAAGTTACGATCTTGTGATGACGAGGTGAGAGATATTAAGCTTGCAAAACAGAGTGTATATATCCTAACCTTAGTGATTTTTGCTATATGCTGTCTGCAACACAGTGAGAAATATATCGCCTAAAAATGGAAAAGCAAAGAAATAGTCAATTTCAAAAATTAATCGAAAAATGCAACGATTTGATTTGCCTATTCATAAAAAATATTGACAACTACAATAGCAAATTTACTAAACTTGCTGGCAGTTCTCCCTACACAAGATTAATAAGGTTGTATCAACCCATAGGCATGCAATTACTTATGATCCCAGTTTTTTGGACTTTGGTTATTGCGTGTTCAAATATTTTTCAGTTTTTATTGTTTTTCTTCGTATTTATCATCATAACTGTGGCAATGCGTGGAGCAGCAAGCATCATAAATAGTATCATTGACAGAAATTTTGATAAAGAAATAGAGAAAACAAAAGATAGTCCAATTGCAAGTGGCGAATTATCGATCACACAAGCTATAAATTCCCTTGTTCTACTTCTTGGTACTGTGCTTGCACTATTGTTATTTTTACCAGCAAAAGCAATATGCTTTGGAGTTTTAGCAATGGGATTAAGTGTAATATACCCTTTCATAAGAAGGTATAGTCATTTTTCACAAATTTTTCTGGTATTTACTTTCAACTTAGGGATATTCATAGCATGGTTTGCCATAAATGAATACTTTTCCTTCATCCCCGTTTTAATTTATATGGCATCCATATTCTGGACTATAGGATATGACACTATCTATGCACATCAGGATGGAGAAGATGATATAAAAATTGGCATTCAACCTATGACCTTGATATTTGGAGATAAATCAAAAGAAGCCGTAAAATATTTATATAGAATTTCAATATTTCTACTGGGCATCACAGGGTTAAATGCAAATTTAAACTTAATATTTTTTCTCTTTTTGGGCTTAGGGTTGTGGCAATTGAACAAACAAATTGAGAATATAAACCTGGATTCACCTGAAAGTTGCCAAAATAAGTTTAAGAGTAACTTTGATTATGGATTGCTAATTCTTTTTGCATTTATAATGGGGAGGTTTTAATACTTTACTTTTTACTTTGTAGATCAGGGGGATTGAGAATCCTTAAAGTGATATAGCATAGCTTATTTTAGTAATAACAATACATCATCACTACGAAAAGACTTATACCTTGAAGTAGAACTTGATTCATGCTATCAGCGATCTATGTATAGAAAACAGATTTTTACTACATAGATGATAGTAAAAAACAAGTTGCTCGGAGCTATATTGATTATAGCTGGCACAAGTATAGGTGGTGGTATGTTGGCAATACCTTTAGTATCCTCTTCTTTGGGTATCCTTGTTAGTACATTATTGCTGATTCTTATATGGTTATTGGGCTACTATACGTCAGTTCTAGCATTAAAAACTAACGTGTTTTACAGTGGGGCATTTTCTGTTTCCGAGTTATGCAAGAAAACATTTCAATCTAAAATTTGGCTTGTGTCAGATTTATCTATAGTGATTTTGTTTTATTCCCTCCTTGCTGCATATATTTCAGGAATACTGGAAATATCCTTGGTAAGAAATTTGTTCCCAGCGAGTATCTCACAGTATATAGGTTCATTAACAGTAGTTGCGTTGATACTTTTTGTTGTATGCAATTTTAAGCTTTTTGACCTGAGCAATAGGGTTGTTTTTTTGATTAAAACAGGTTTTTTTGCTACTACTTACTTTGTTAATGCCCCAAATGAAAGGTACGAACATTGTAAATTTTAGTACGAACTTGCTTGAAAATGATAGTCTATGCAAAGCCATTCCGGTATTTTTCACATCTTTTGGGTTTCATGGAAGCATCCCATTCATCATTAAGTATCTGGATTGTGATGAAAAGCAAGTAAAACAGGCTTTTTTATGGGGAAGTTTATTAAGTTTGGTTGTATATTTCTTATGGATATTTTCTGCTACTTCCGTTTTACCGCAATATGGTGATGTGAGTTTTGAAAATGTAAGAAATCAGCAAAACAACCTTAGTGCTTTTACTATGGCTCTGACTAATTTAACAGGACAGGGGTCATTGTCCCTGGTTATAACAATGTTCAGCTGGCTTGCTATTATCACTTCTTTCTTAGGTGTTGGAGTTGGATTATATGATTATTTCTTAGAAAAATTTAAGTTAGATAGCAAATTTTGGCTTAATAAAACAAAGGTTGGATTTATTACCTTCGTTCCACCCATAATAGTTGCTGTTATAAATAAAGATATTTTTATCAAAGCCTTAGCTTTTGCTGCGATTAGCTTGAGTATTTTAGCAGTTATTCTGCCATCATTGATAGCACTGAAAATAAGTAATGAGAACAAAGTCAATAAGAAGGTAACATTTTCCAAGCCGTTTGTTATCCTGGCATTATTGATGGGCATATTTATTATACTGTCCGAAATTTTCTTTATACTATAAGGTGGGATAGTTAGATTGGGACAATATGCCATCATAGCATTCACATACGCCAATCTGTAATTTACATAGGAGGGAATGATTATTGTGTCCCTAATAAGTACGACATCACAAACGGACTAGTGTTAAAGATAGATGAGCTGAGGGGTCACCCTCAAAATACTTATTCAGTCATACTATTTTGCTCTACCCAATAACAACCTACAATTAAGGCTAAATCCTGTTCCCCCATTCCATTTCCACAATATTCAGCTTTATAATAATCAAAAACGTCTGGTACAAGATAATTATCTGGAGCAAGATCAGTTCCCGCATAAAGATTTTTGTAGAGAGACAATGAAAATAAATCTTCTTCATTCACCATTTTATCTACTGTTATAGGAATCAATAAGGTCTTATCTTTTGCAATAGAAGGTAGCCATTCATTGAATGACTTTAGTTTCCCAAGTTGAATTGTGGTAGAATAGAACCTATATTTATTGTAATACTCAGCAACTATTCTGTCAAAAGCATTAGAGAAATCATTAAATTCTTGATCACCCAATTTTTCTTTACTTTGATCAGCTAAAAGTTTTGCGACATCTTTGCATTTATCAATATTAATCATAACAGCCTCTTTCTTAATTTGTTATAAATCTCCATTTTGACTAGGGAAAATATTTGTATTACTATCTTCTGGTACTAAATAGCATAATACATAACCATAAGCTTCTCCATCTAGTTCGTGTTCATTGTGTGTTATAAGTATATCTGATACCCAGCTATTAACATCTTCTACGTATCTTGCTGCATGTTGAAATCCTTTATAATCTATTCCTTGTTCGTCGAAAATCTCTTTCCCTTCTTTAAAATAAAAGGCTATAGTGTCATCTAAAAGGGGGATAAGAAATTTTGTCAACTGCAATATAACTATCTTTTTTTGACAAAACAGAATTCTTGTTGTGTTCATCAAAAAATGATTTTGTTGCTCTCATACAAGCAGAAATATCTTTTTTATAATACCTCAAAGGAATAGATGATATAGCCCCATTAGCGTATTGAACACTTACACTATCTCCTGTATTTGTTTTTTCGTTATAATGTTTATTTATGTATTTTACAGGGTTAATAAATTTTTTCACACCTATAGCCCATCCTATACAGTTAAACTCCCCAGTAGGCTGTGCTAAGAGATGTGATTTTTCGCAATCTAAAAAATTAGGAAAAAGGAGTTTTAGTATTGCACAATCTTGATATGTCGCCTGTATGGGGCTATGCAGATGAAATAATTTTTCTTGTTTTTTATTATTATAAAGAGTTATCAAACATTTAACTTTTTTATATTCTTCAATAATTCTAAATCAATTACTAAAAATTATCAAGCAAAAGTTCCTTAAATTATTGGAAATTTATTCCAAATTATCACTAAGTGATTGTCAGGAAAAATATGAAAATCAAATTAAAGGCTTTCCAATTTGAGGTGGTCCCTCAACACAGCTAGCTTAGGTCCTAAACACAAGTTACCACGCTTATTGTATAGCTTATGTGTTCATACAACAAAGTTGTGCAGAATTTCTAACAGCACCTTCTAATGATGCTTACATTATATGATATGGCACTGGTTTACCATGTTCATCTCTAACTAATTTACCATCTTCAAGTTTTGATGCCATATAGTTACCATGTCCTAGTCTTTCGCCTTGATACAGAACTGGTTTAACAATTTTACCGTCCAATTTTTTTAGCTCTGCTCCCCTACCTCTGTTAATAACGTTATTTTTAGAACCTTTTTTTACTGCCATAGTATTAAACCTAAAAAATTATACCTTCCTTTCTATAACAAAAAACTTATAATTCAGTCAACATTAAAAGAAAGTATCATTTGCCTTTTTGTAGCCCTTTTGTATTACAGTCAATTTATTATGATAATTGAATATTAGAGGAACATAATTAAAAATCTTCTAATACTTTATCTATAAATCTTTTAGCCTTTTGAAATCCTGATTTCTCTTCTTTAGTATTTTTTTTATCTGTAACAGCAGTGTTATCGCTACTTTTTGTACCATTATTCCACTTGCTTCCTGCATTACGATATTCCCCTTTACCTTCTCCCCGTTTTTTAGGAGAATTTCCCATCAGTTCTTTCCATGAATCTTTGTTATAGAATTCTTCGCTTTGTTCAACACCTTTCATTGTAAGTTTGCTTTTGCCCCTATTATCTGTTCCTAGATATTTTACATTAATATCAATATTCTCAGATAAAATATAGTCCAAATTGCTGATATTACGATCAGAGATTTCACTAATATGTACCAATCCTTCAGAATTACCTAAAAACCTTGCAAAAGCTCCAAAGGGCATAATTTTTACAATTTTTGCGTTATATATTTTTCCCATCTCTGGCTGGGCTACTATCTCATCGATGATCTTTTTAGCGATCATCAATGATTTTTCATCACTTGCGAAAATTGAGATTTTACCATCATCCTGTATGTCAATTTTTGCTCCACTTTTTTCGCAAATATCTTTTATAATTTTTCCACCTGGACCAATAATATCTCTTATCTTTTCTTTATCAATACTCATGGATACGATTCTAGGGGCAGATGAATTTAAATCGTCCTTGGGTTTAGAAATTACATCTGACATTTTGCCCAATATGTGATCGCAACCTTTCTTTGCCTGAGAAATAGCTTGTTTCATGATTTCTATAGTAATGCCACCTATTTTTATATCCATCTGCAAAGCTGTTATACCACCTTTTGTGGAAGCAACTTTGAAATCCATATCACCAAGTGCATCCTCATCTCCCAATATATCTGAAAGAATTGCAAACCTATCTTTCTTCTCCAAAATCAATCCCATAGCAATACCTGCAACTGGGGTTCTAATCGGCACTCCTGTGTCCATTAAGGCTAATGTAGAAGCACAGACTGTTGCCATTGATGAAGAACCATTAGATTCGGTAATCTCACTGACAACTCTAATTGTATATGGGAATCTATCCTCATTTGGAAGAACGGGTAATATTGCCTTGTGTGCTAATTTGCCATGTCCTATTTCTCTCCTGCTTGGTGGTCTCAGCGTGCCAACTTCTCCTACTGAATAAGGGGGGAAGTTATAATGTAACAAAAATTTATCAGAAGAGACCCCTGTTACATCATCTTTTAACTGAGAGTCTTGCATGCTGCCTAAAGTTACAACTGCTAATGACTGTGTTTCTCCCCTAGTAAATAAAGCAGAGCCATGAGGTTCGGCTAATAATCCCACTTCACATTCAATATTTCTAATCTCATCCAATTTTCTACCATCAATCCTTATATTTTCGTCCAGAATTTTACCCCTAACTACTTCCTTTTGGAGCTTTTTAAATGCTATATCATAAATATTTCTTTCAAAATCTTCGCTTTCCGAATACTTATTCAGCGTATCTTCGTAAATTTTTTTGAGTTTTTCATTTCTTTCCTTTTTATCAACTGTTTTATATACATCTTCAATATTTTGCTTTAGCTCCTTTTTTAACTTTTGATATACATCTGAAACATTTAACTCAGCGTATTCATATTTATTTTTTCTAGCCTCATCAGCAAAATCATTTATCAACTTTACAATGGGTTGTATATTGCTATGCCCAAATTCTACCGCAGAAATTAATTTTTCTTCGCTGATCTCCTTTGCTGATGACTCGATCATCAAAACTGACTCCTCCGTGCCTGCGATTGTTATATCTAAATCCGATTTTTCTAAATCTGCCAGTGATGGATTTATCACAAACTCATCATCTATGATGCCAACCTTTATTGCAGCTAATGTGTCGGTAAATGGCAGTTCTGAAATTTTCAGTGCTGTAGCAGTCCCTATAATTGCAAGTATTTCGGTTGGAGAGTTATCGTCATACGAAAGTACTTTACAAATAACATTGACTTCATGAAAAAAGTCTTCAGGAAATAGTGGTCTAATAGGTCTATCTATAAGCCTTGAAACCAAAGCCTCTCTATCTGAAGGTTTTCCTTCCCTTTTCATAAAACCACCTGGGAATCTACCAGCTGCATAATACCTTTCTAAATAATTTACTGTAAGAGGAAAAAAATCTATCCCTTCCTTTAACTTTCTGCTATATGTCACAGTGCAGAGAACAGTGCTACCTCCCATTTTTACTAAAACTGCTGCATCAGCTTGTCTCGCTATTTTACCAGTTTCTAATTCTATTTTTTTACCGTTCCACTCTGTGGACTTGTTGATTATATTAAACATTTATATCCTTTTTAATTTTAATTCTTTTATTAAATTTTCGTACCGATCATTATCTAGTCTCTTTAAATATCTTAGAAGTCTTTTACGCTTCACCACAAAGGCTAACAGACCTCTTCTCGCCCGATAATCCTTCTTATTAACTTTTAGGTGTTCCGTTAAATTTTTTATATGATTGGTAAATAATGCACATTGTACTTCTGGAGATCCAGTATCTTTTTCTCCTTTTGCAAATTGCACAATAAGTTCTTTCTTTGATTCTTTAGTAATCGACATCTTATATCCTCCTTTTAAAAAACTTTTATTGGTTTTAAGTAATTATTACAAAAAACACATAAAGCAATTAATTTATGACCATTTTTAACTGCTACTTTAGAATTACTTTTGAGTGAAGCTGAGCAACCAACAGTCTGACCATTCTTTAATTTAATTGCCTCATTTGAATCTAAATTATGTACAGGGATGTCGTCTAGCACATAATCTATAGGTAGAATTCTCATTGATAAGTAATCATAAAATTTCTTTTTATGCAAGAAATCTTTTATTTTTTCACTACTAATTAACTCTTTATCTTTGAATACTCTATTGGTATTTCTTCGCAACATTTTTACATAAGCTAAGGTGTTCAGGGATTTTGCCAAGTCTCTTGCTAGCGACCTAACATAAAATCCTTTGCCACAAACTATATTAAAGGTAGTTTCATCTTTATTGTGAGAAATTACAGAGAAATCTTCCAGAGACACTGTTTTTGGTTTCAGTATAACATCCTCACCTTTTCTTGCATAATCGTAAGCTTTTCTCCCATTTACCTTAACTGCGGAAAAAATAGGAGGAACTTGAGGCTTTGTACCAAGAAAATCTCCTAGCTTCCCCTGTATTTCATTCTTGGTTAGAATAAGGTCAGAAGTTTCTTGAATTTGTCCCGTCAAATCATCGGTATCTGTTGAAACTCCCCATTTTACAGTAAAAGTATAATCTTTTTTCATAGCCATAGCATACTCAACTAGCTTAGTCGCTTTACCAACAGCTACAAGAAGAAAACCAGAGGCAAATGGATCAAGCGTTCCACAATGCCCCACCTTAACGCCTAATGTTTTTTTAAATACGTTAATAGCCTGAAAAGAAGTAACACCTATTGGCTTATCTACTAAAAGCCATCCATTCATTGCAATTTCGTTTATCCTGTTTTAAGTTTTAATTCATTTACCTTTATTTTTCTCAATCCTCCTATCTTTTCCATATATGTGATATATATCTTCATTTTGCCCTTTCTAAGTATTTTAATTCTTTTATGTCTACTACAATTTTATCTCCTTCATTGATAAATGGAGGGACCATAATTCTTGCATTATTTTCTAAAATTGCTGGTTTGTATGAAGAAGCTGACGTTTGTCCTTTCACTACTGCCTCACATTCCTTGACAATCACTTCAGCTGTGGAAGGCAAGGATGCCACTAATGGGTCATTGTCATGCACTTCTAACATTATATTCATTCCTTCTTTTAAAAAGGATGTTTGGTCTCCTAACAGGAGCTTAGGAATAGCTTTCTGTTCATAGGTTTCCTGATCCATTAAAACCAAATTATCACCCTCTGCATATAGAAATTGATAAATCTGCTGATCTAGCCGTATTTTCTCTATATCCTCAGCACTTCTGAATCTGTGGTTTATTTTTGTGCCCACCTTTATATCCTTCATTTCCACCTGGATATAAGCACCACCCTTGCCAGGTTTTATATGTATAGTTTTTGAAACCACTAGGTATTTATTATCATGGAATATAACATTACCTACCCTGATGTCATTAGCACTAACTTTCATTTTATAGCAGCAGAATAATTTCGTTACCTTCTAACATAGAATCAACAAACATACTATATTTTGCTTTTTAAATTTTCTATGATGATGGAAAAAGTAATAGAACAAGTTATAAACGATAGTATCACCAGAATTGAGACATAATTAGAAAAGTGTATTCCAAAAAATCCTAAGATCATTTTGATTCCTATATATATCAGCATATAACCAATTCCATGCTTCAAATATTTGAATTTTTGGATTGCATTTGCTATAACAAAATACATAGACCTTAGTCCTAACACAGCTAAAATATTGGAACTAAATGCTATAAATGGCTCTTTGGTTATAGCGAGGACTGCAGGGGCAGAATCTAAGGCAAATATGATGTCGGCTTTTTCAATTATCAATAATGCAAGCGTAAGTGAAGTAATAAATAATTTGCCATTTTTACGATAGAACAAACTTCCATCCTTCATATCTTCGCTATAGTTAAAATACTTTTTAGCAATTTTTATCAAAAAGTTATTTTCTATAGCTGTGGAATTTGTAGCACCCATCAAAGGAAGCTTATATCCACTATATATTAGCAATATGCCAAATGGCACAAATAACCATTCAAACATGTGAATGATATATATACCAAAAGTAATCATAATTAACCTGAATATTATTGCTCCTAAAACACCTAAGAAAAGCACTTTATGTTGATATTTTAAGTCTATGTTGAAATACTCAAATATCATTATGAAAACGAATATATTATCGATGCTTAAAGATAGCTCAACGCAGTATACTGTTATAAACTCAACAGTTATATCCAATCCTGCATGAAAATATATTGCACTTCCTATAACTACTGCCAACATCATCCATAACAGTGATAATGACAATGCATTTGCAATGCTTAACTTTTTTGAATTCCGCAGAGAAACTCCTAAGTCAATAAATATTGATAACACCAAGATTGATATTAATAGAATCCAGTAATAGTTTGGGAACATAAAAGGTTAGTTGCTATAAATACACAAAATTTATAAAGCTACCCATATCTGTAATCTTAACGACTAACTTCATTAAGTTGCAACACTATTTAGAGTCTTTATTTTCCTCATCTTTTACTTCTTCATATTCAGCATCTACGACATCTTCTTCTTTAGTATCGGAGGAGGAAGAAGTTGCTTCTTCTGTTCCTTGACCTGCTTCAGCGTTTTGCCCATCACTATAAACCTGCTGTCCTATTTTCATAGAAGCTTGTGTTAGCATTTCGACCTTGCTATTAATATCATCAACATTTTCCGCTTCCATAGCTACTTTTAAATCTTTGATAATGTTTTCCACCTCATCTTTATCTGCTTGAGAAATTTTGTCCCCAAATTCTTTTAAGTTGTTTTCTGTGGAATATATCAAGGAATCAGCTTTATTCTTTGCTTCAATCAACAGTTTCTTTTCCTCATCTTGGCTTGCATGCTCTTCAGCATCCTTTACCATTTGTTTGATTTCCTCATCGGACAACCCACCTGAAGATTGAATTATGATCTTTTGTTCTTTTCCAGTTCCCTTATCTTTAGCTGAAACATGGAGTATGCCATTAGCATCAACATCAAAAGTGACTTCAATTTGTGGTAACCCTCTAGGAGCTGGAGGAATACCTTCAAGATTGAATTGTCCAAGTAATTTATTATCTGTTGCCATCTTTCTTTCTCCCTGAAACACTCTTATGGTAACAGCAGACTGGTTGTCCTGAGCGGTTGAGAAAATCTGGCTTTTCTTAGTTGGTATTGTACTATTTCTTTCAATTAGAGGTGTCAATACTCCACCTAAGGTTTCTATACCAATCGTTAATGGTGTTACATCAAGTAATACTACATCTTTCATATCGCCACTTAATACAGCTCCCTGTACAGCAGCACCAATTGCAACAACTTCATCGGGATTTACACCCTTATGTGGTTCTTTACCAAAAAACTCCTTTACCCTTTCCATCACCTTTGGCATTCTTGTCATGCCACCAACCAGTACTACGTCATCAATTTTAGAAGCAGATAAGCCAGCATCTTTTAGTGCTTTTTTACAAGGTTCAATGCTTCTAGTGATTAAATCATCTACTAAGCTTTCAAATTTTGCCCTTGTAATCTTTATATTCAAGTGTTTAGGACCAGAGGCATCTGCGGTAATATATGGAAGGTTGATGTCTGTTTCCGTAGCACTGGAAAGCTCAATTTTTGCTTTCTCTGCTGCTTCTTTTAATCTCTGCAATGCAAGTGGGTCTTTCATCAAATCAACACCACTAGTTTTTTTAAATTCTTCACACAAATATTGCAACAATCTTAAATCAAAGTCCTCTCCTCCTAAGAAGGTATTGCCATTGGTAGATTTTACCTCAAATATCCCATCTCCTATTTCAAGAATTGAAACGTCAAAAGTTCCACCCCCCAGATCATATACAGCAATTACTTTGCTCTCTGATTTATCCAATCCATAAGCAAGAGCAGCTGCTGTTGGCTCATTGATAATCCTTAAGACATCGAGACCTGCTATCTTACCAGCATCTTTAGTTGCCTGTCTTTGAGAATCATTGAAATACGCTGGTACTGTAATTACAGCTTTAGTAACTTTTTCACCTAAATATTCTTCTGCGGTTTCTTTCATTTTCTGTAAAATCATCGCACTAATCTGGCTAGGTGCATATTTTTCATTCTTTATTTGTACCCATGCATCTTTATTTTTTGCCCCAACTATTTGATATGAAACTTTTTTTGCTAACTCCTTAGTTTTTGCATCTGAAAATTTTCGTCCTATTAACCTCTTTACTGCAAAGATAGTGTTTTTAGGATTTGTAACGGCCTGCCTTTTTGCTGATTGCCCAACAAGTTTTTCACCCTTATCAGTAAAAGCCACTATTGAGGGAGTTGTTCTCGTACCTTCTGAATTTTCAATAACTTTAGGATTTTTCCCATCCATGATAGATACACACGAATTAGTGGTACCTAAATCTATGCCTATTGTTCTACTCATTGTACCAAGAATTAATTATTCCTTAGCAACCTATATAGTGGTAAATTTTTTTAGAACAAGATTATGCAATAATTTTTTTCTTTCTTTTCTCTATATACGCTAAACTCATATAACCCACAGTTGCTATCATCAGACTGATAGGTATAACAAGTAGGGCGTAATAAAAATTATCAGCACTGTATAGCGGAGTGCCAATATCATTGCGATCCCCATTCCACAAATATTGTAATATTTTGCCAATACCTCTATGAGTAAAATAGCCAAAGCCCATCATTATCATATTTGCTACCGCTGAAATAAACGTTCCATGCTCAATAATAACAATGGCAACAGATTTCGCTATTACGATGAGCTGATAAGCACAAAAGAGCCCCATTACAAGAAATATACATCTTAAAATCATAACATTTTCCGCTATACCCATCAATAACAGCATAAAGCAAACAAGCATAGAAACTGCACTTACAATTAGTAATCCATAATAAGATTTTGTTTTTTCAAAAATATATCCCATGACTACAAGACCAATTGCCATACCCACATATACTAACTGAGTAACATCACCAGCTTCTTCATTGGTCAACCCATACGCTATTTTTAAATACTGGTTACTCCATGCATCTGCAAATCCCTCTAAAGGTCCTATCATTAAACCACCTAAAGCACCTACAACAAGTACTATCTTGTTAGAAAATAGGTACTTAAAATCATTTATAACTACTTTGAAATTGAATTCCTCTTCTGATTTGGTGTTTGGAATAATAAAATAGCTGAAAACAGTTAATGCCATACCAAACCATAATATATAGTTCAATGCTTCTACCCAACCCAAGTATGAAATAAATCTAGATAAAGGACCACTACCAAATACTGCTCCTAATAATCCAAGTGTTACCATCCAACCTAACATTCTAGGAAATTTTTCCTCACCGAAGCACAACCGCAATAGTTTAAATGCACCTACTGCAGCACCAGCTGATCCAAACCCTATTAATAGCCGACCATACGTAGTAATTACAAAATTATCGACATAAACTAAAGGAGCAAAGCCAATTACAGCTAAAACCACACATAAAGGCACTACTTTTTTTGCACTGAAGTGATCCAATATTATCCCCAAAGGTATATGTATCACAACATAACTTACGTAGTAAATGCCTGCAAAATGACCTACTTCATCGGCATTGATCTGATATTTGTTCATAATATCTTCCATTATGACATTTGGAATAATCCTTATGACAAATTGATACGCATAAAACAATGCTAAAACTAACCATGTAGACCACGCTACTAATAATGAAGGCATTTTTCAATAATTTCAAAGTTCATTTGCGATATGATAAGTGTTTTTTTCAATAACTCAAGTAATACTTTACTTTTTATAGATTAGTTGCTAGCTATCATATAGAGAGTAATGGAGTATAAATATATCATGAACTACTTTAATATTACAATCGGGAAAAATGCACCAGAGGAAGTGAATGTCATGATAGAAATATCCATGAATGCAGGACCAATAAAGTACGAATTCAATAAAGAAATGGGGGCAATGGTCGTTGATAGGTTCATGCACGCCAGTATGCAATACCCCTGCAACTATGGCTTTATACCACATACGTTATCTGGAGATGGTGATCCAGTTGATGTACTGGTTTACACTAATCACCCTATTACATCAAACTCAGTTATAGCTGTAAAACCTATAGGTGTTCTGTTGACAGAAGACGAGAAGGGTAAAGATGAGAAGATTTTGGCAGTTCCCACAACGAAAATTGATCCATATTTTGCAGAAGTTCAAAACCATACTGACCTACCTGACATTTTGCTAAAGAAAATAGTACATTTTTTTGAAAGGTATAAAGACCTTGAGCCTGGTAAGTGGGTCAAAGTTCATGGTTGGAAAGATTCTGAGTATGCCTGTCAGGTAATTCAAGCTGCTATTGATAAGTATAATAATGAAGGTGCTTAAGCTATGCCTGCATATTTCATTATTTCCTTTTACAGATTTGTAAATGTTAAAAATGTGGATTCTCTGAAAATAGAATTGCTAGAATTTTGCAATAAATGCAAAATCAAAGGAACAATAATTCTTGCTGAAGAAGGTATAAATGCAACTTTGGCTGGAAGCAATGAGGCAATAAAGAAATTTTGTGATTTCCCCCAGAGTTATGAGATTTTTTCCGATATTAACTTTAAGGAAAGCTTTTCAGATTTACCTCCTTTCCAAAAAATGAAGGTAAGAATAAAAGAAGAAATAGTTACATTTAAGGTAAAAAATTTAGATATGTCCAAAAGAGGAGATTATCTAAACTCTAAAGAATGGGATGAATTGATTAAACAAGACAATACTATTTTAATAGATACAAGAAACTATTATGAGTATGCAATAGGGACGTTTAAAGGAGCAGTAAATCCGCATATTCATCATTTTACCGAATTAGCAACTTGGCTAGATGGTAATCTAAAAGAAGAAGATAAAAAGAAAAACATTGCAATGTTTTGTACAGGAGGTATTAGATGTGAAAAATCAACTGCTTATTTAAAGCAGAAAGGGTTTAAAAAAGTGTATCACTTAAAAGATGGGATCATAAAGTATATTGATGACAATAAGGATAATCCCAATTCTTCTTGGAAAGGAAAGTGTTTCGTTTTTGATGATAGAATCACTTATTCTAAAATTTGATAACTAAATTTCAATTAATTTTTATATGATGATAATATCTTATCTATCTTTGGGCAACATTTCCAGAATTTTTCAAACATCCTATCAGAAAGTTCCTAACTTTAGGAAGTTTTAGGTGATGTGGAGAAAAAAGGTATTTCTCAACAAAGTAACCTATAATATTTAAGGCGACGATCATATCCTTTGCACATACCTTTGTATTATCGTCAGTTAAAAATTTTGGTAACTCAAATAGCCTATCCTTATATTTTTCTCCAACCTCTTCTGTTACCGCATTACCAGTCCTTGGCGAAACATACTTTATCTTATCCGTGCTATTGGTCACTGCACATTTTGACCAATCCAAACCATAACCACAACTATTTAATAACTTTGCTTCAAAATGAATGTACGCTTTATAATTTTCGGTTATATCTTCGTTAGAACAAATATTATACAACAAATCTTCTGTCTCGGTAAATGCTGATTTATTTATTTCTCGTTCCTTAAGAATAGCTTCTAGCATACATATTGCAGAATTTAAAATAGCAACTTTATTACTTTCAAACATTACCTGCGGTAAAGTATAGTGTAAAACCTCAAGTTTTAGATATCCAAGTTGTTCGTTTAGCCGTGCTTTCCAATAGAATAATGCTATATTGCCCGGAATTGTTTCATTTTTTTTCTTATTAACCCTAACTAACCCTGAAATGATACCATGATTTTCTGAAAAGCATTTAACGATCAAAAATTTTTCTTGAAAAGGAGTAGAAGAAATTATAATACCTTTGTCCTTGATTTCAATCATGCCTAATATCTACTAGTTTTAATTTTAAAAGTTTTCTTTTGTGCAGAACTCATTAACAAAGTTTCCGTTACAAATTTTTTGTTATAATGCTTTTTTACCCCTTCAACCAATAATCCATCAGTAATACCAGTCGCTGAGAATATCACATTATCGCTCACTAATTCATCGATATTATATATTCTCTTAATATCATTTATACCCATTTCTTTAGCCCGCAGTATTTGTTCATCATCACTAAAAACTAATCTTGTTTGCATTTGACCACCGATACATTTTAACGCAGAGGCAGCAAGCACTCCTTCTGGTGCTCCACCAGTTCCAAGGTACATATCCACCTCATTATCTGGGATTGAGGTGGCAATAACAGCTGAGATGTCACCGTCTCCTATCAATTTTATTTTTGCACCTAGTTTCCTAATTTCGCTAATTGTCTCTTCATGTCTCTTCCTGTTTAACATCATGATTATTAATTCTTCAGTAGTACATTTTTTGTAATTAGCAAGGTTTGTGAGATTTTCTCGTACACCGCTGCTTATATTGATGATACCATCAGGGAATCCAGCACCAATTGCTATTTTTTCCATATAAATATCAGGAGCATTTAAAAAAGAACCCTTTGTACTGAATGCCATAACAGCCATAGCTCCATGATCTGCCCTTGCACAAATAGAAGTTCCTTCGAGTGGATCAACTGCTATCTCTATCTGCTCCTTACCAATACCGACCTTTTCACCTATATAAAGCATTGGAGCTTTATCCCTTTCCCCCTCACCCATTACTATTTCTCCATCTATGGCAATTTTGTTTAGTTCTTTCCTCATCACATCAACAGCTGATTTGTCTGCAGAAACATCATTACCTTTGCCAATCCAATTGTAACAAGCAATAGCTGTAGATTCTGTTATTTTTAGAATGTCAAATAACCACTTATCTATCATGAAGACTTTTAAGAAAAGTTCTAACCTTGATATTAACATTGACAATTATATGTGTCAAAACGACAATATGGAAAAACTATAACTAAACGTTGTGAAACAAAATAAAATATCAGCATCGATCCTTGCAGCAAATTTTTCTAAACTTGCTGAAGAAATACAGTATGTGAATAGTGCTGGAGTTGATGCGTTGCATTTAGATATCATGGACGGAAATTTTGTTCCAAACATTAGTTTTGGCTCGAATATTGTAAAAGCTGTAAGAAGAGAGACAAAATTACCTTTGAAAACTCATCTTATGGTAAGTGAGCCGGAAAAACATATTGATGACTTTGTGAATGCTGGGAGTGATATGATTATCTTTTATTATGAAGCAACAAAGCACCATGATCGCTTGATTGATTATATAAAAGGGCTTGGTATTAAGGTGGGTATCTCAATCGTACCATCCACTCCTGAATCTGTTCTTAGGTATATTTACCATAAACTGAATGAGATATTGGTGATGACTGTAAATCCAGGATTTGGAGGGCAGGGCTTTATTGATAGCCAGCTTAAAAAAATTCAAAGTATTTCAAACATGACAAAAGATTTGGATGATTTAGATATAGGTGTGGACGGAGGAATAAATCCAAAAACAATGAAAAAATGTGCTGAACATGGTGCTAACCTAGCAATCGCAGGGGGTTATATTTTTGAAGGAGAAGACTATAAGCATAATGTTAGACTACTTAAAGAAAGCTTTTATGATTAATTGCCATAATTATTTAAATTTATATGTCAATTCATTATGATAATTGACTATAACATTTTTTGCTGATAGAAGCTGAGGATTTTGCAACTGGTTCTCCTGTTCGGATAGGCTGATGCAAGACATTTTTTATATATTGCCAGTTGTCTCCTGTATTCAGTAGGTATCGTATCGGCTGTTATCCTTCTACCTTTATCGGTTTTAATCTCTATTATCTCAATGCTATCATCATTAATGATGAGCTTATCGATTTTTGTAGATATGGTATTTCCATTAACATTGCTTTGTATTTTTACTTCTGAAAGTATATTGTCCCCATAAAAAATATTTGGAAATTTTTTCACAATTTTTTCTGTAATTTTTATAATGTCGTCAACTTCTTCAATGGGTATTATCTCAAACTCTGATGTATTAGATAGATTTTTGATGTATGTTGTCCATCTCTGCCCTGGAATTTTTGGAATATCATATAATATTTTGTGAATAAAATTTCCCCGTATCACTACTAAATCAGAATATAATTGCTCTTTTTCTGAAGCAATTTGGTGTGGTGTAGCCTTCTCCGCAATATAATTTTCTTTTAAAAAACAAGGCAATTCCTCACCTCTCTCTTCCTCATCAATAATATCAAATTTATACCCTTCCTCAGGCAATTGGTTATATTCGATAAAATTGTCTACAAGAACGTGTTTTGCAATGTCATACCAGCTGTTTTTTCTACTTTTCGCATTCCCAAATATGTACAATTCATTTTCAGCTCGTGTCATAGCAACATAAAATAATCTCAAGCTCTCCTGTTCGGCTTTTTTCCTTTTTTCTTTTTTTACTTCTGCAAGAGTATCTATTTCATATTGGTTAGAATATTGTATGACCAACTTGTTATCATGCCAAAAATATGTGTCCACAGGTAGATTTTCAGAATCAGAAGCATCTGCTATAATTACGATGGGAGATTGTAAACCCTTCGCTGCATGGGCTGTAATTACATTCACTCCTTGAACATTATCATTCTCTATTGTGGCTTGCGAATTATCGCTAAACCACTTCAAAAAAGATTGCCCTCTCTTTTGGTATTTACTTTCAAACTCCAATACCTTGTCTAAGAACAGCTCTATAATCTCCTGACGATTTTCGCTATATTCCATAGAGAAAATAAATTTGCGGGCATACAGTAGGTTTATGTAAAATTGATGTAGAGAATTATTTTCATACTCGCCTTTCAGCTCAAGTAATAAATCTGCGGTGTTAGAATGAAGGGTTTGCAACATATTCCAAACACTTTTTGCACCTCGATTATATGTAACTTTAAAAATATCCTCTTCTGTAAAGCTGAAAAAAGGCGATTTTAGCAGTCCTGCTAAATTAAGATTATCCTCAGGCAATAGGAAAAATCTTATTAATGACAATAAATCAAGGATCAAAAGATTATGGTTAAAATCAATTTTATTGATTTCAGACACAGGTATGTTTTTTTCCTTTAGTGAATCAACAAGATAGCTAACTCTTTCACTTCTCTTTCTAAACAAAACCATTATATCTTGAGGTTTTGCCCCATTACTTAAAAGACACACTACAAAATCCGCAAGTTCCTCTGAATTATGTTGCTTTTTATCAAGCACCTCCTCATCTCTCTGTGGCAATACCCATCCACTCTGTTTGATTTTCTCAGGTTCTTTGTATGAATATTCAATTACTTGTACTTTTCCTACATTTTCTTTTATCGCTATATGCTTAGGATGGTTTTCAAATTTAATACTGAAAATTTTATTCACTGCTTCCAGGATTTCTTTTTGAGAACGGAAGGAATGGGTCAGTTCCAAATTTTTCCACGATTTTTGTTCTTCATGAAATCTTGCCTTATAAAGCTCATTGATTTCCAGGAAATACTCAGGCTCAGCTCCTTGGAATCCATATATAGACTGCTTGTAATCGCCAACAATGAATATTGTAGCATCTTTGCTTGTAATGCTCGTGATAATTTTCTTTATTAAAAGCCATTGAGTTTTACTTAAATCCTGTGCTTCGTCGATTAAGATATGGGATAAGGAAAGGTTTAATGAAAACAGCAAAGTCCCCATGTCATTAGCATTGTTAAACAGCTCTAACACCTTTAAAATCAAATCATCATGTTCTAAATATCCCAACTCTTCCTTTAACTTTTCGTATTCGTGTGTGATTTGGTTTAAAAAGATAATTACACACTGCATAAATTCAGCTTGTTCTTGAGTAATTTTTGCTTTGACAAAATCCAATATCCTTAGTTGTGCTTTTTTATATAATTCAAGGAAATCAGGATTTTTGCTTCTAAAATCTTTGCTAAAAGGCAATATAATCCTTGCAGTCATGATTTTTGTTAAAAAGCAGTTGAGGTATTCGCTCAAGTTATCTTGCCTAAATTGTATATCACCTTTAAGCCAATCACTGATTATCTGCAGAGTTTCCTCCTCTTCTTGAATTAATCCCTTTGTAAATCCGCTTACTGCTTCTTCCCGTATAAAATTATCTATTATATCATTGCTGCTTCTATTTTTACTGGCATTATAAAATTTATATTGTTCGTCAATTAATGCTTGAATAGAAGTATGCGAGTTAATGAAGTTGTAAAGTTTTTGCTTTTGAGAAAGTAGATTACTGAGCAATTGTAAAAGACTATCGTAGTCGTATTTTTGTGCTAATTTGTTGATGGCAAAATCTATTTCTATTTTTGTGCGAGATAGTATAATGACTTTTTCGTAGGCTTTTTCTACTAATTTTTTTTTCGTATAGTCATCAATAATTTTTATTTGATCCAACTCATTTTCATCTATGTAATGACTTTGCTTTAAAACTTTTACACAAAATGCATGTAGCGTATCTATCCGAAATTTATCAAAATTATCCAAGTAAATTTCATAAAGTCGCTTAGCATATTTCAACCTATCATTTGTTGTATTCTTTCCCGTTAAAGCTTTAATATCAAGACGCAATTGGTTATCATCCATTAAGAACCAATACTCCAGCTTACTCCTTAACCGCTCTAGCATTTCATTTGTTGCTACATTGGTAAAAGTAATGCAGAGTATATCCTCTATTTTTGTCCCATTTAGCAATAACCTAAGTATCCTATCTATCAGCGTTTTGGTCTTACCAGTTCCAGCAGATGCGGACAGATATACATGGTATTTAGGATCAGATGCTTGTTGTTGGATTTTAACAGAAGTATCGATATTTTGTTTTAGGATCATTAGATAATAGGCAATATTACATGATATTTTTTGTAGACAAAAATATATGCTATTCCGTAAGCATGCTTTAACAGGGCGATCATAAATGAAATTTAATGAAAATAGTGATAAGCAAGCCCATAACGCTTGTAACTTGTATAATAAAAAGCCCAATAATCCATTTAAGAGTATCATGTTTGCTTTTGGCAATTTCTGCAGAAAGTTTTGTAGAAAGTGTAGTAAAACCTATTTCTTGGTCTTTTCTCAATATACTTATTTCTTGTCTGAGTAAATCAGTTTCAGACTTATTTTCTTTTCTAAGTGTTTCAATGCCTGCTTTACTTTTTTTTTAAAGTGTTTCAATATCAGCTTTTATTTCCTTTCTAAATGCTTTAATTTCTTGCTTAATAGGGGTTATCTCAGTTTCAATCTTATTAAATCTTTCAGAGGTTTCTTGCCTATATCCAGCAAACTCTTCTTTAGTAACAAGTTAAGAAAAGTCATAATCACGGCTAAGTGCAATGGAAGTAACAACTTCCTCTGCAACCCTATCCTGAAGCCCTACAGCAATAAGTCTTTTAACAGCTGCATGAGTATCAAAATTCATAAAATGCTCTACTCTCATAAAGTCCCACAACTCTATTTCTTACCATTATATAGGTAATGAAAAAAAAAGCAATTACAAATGCAATTCGTTGTATAGTTTTAGATTTTTCACCTTTTTTCTATCTTTTTTCCTTTTTTTAGATGATACTTTAGATATCTTATGCCTTCTTTATCTTGAATGATTTGCAATATTATTAATAGTCAGCAACAAATCTCCAGTTATAGCCCTTACCTTTACTAATACCAATCCTAGGTGTTTGTTTGAAATTTGATATATCTATATGACTGAAAATAGAAAACCATCTATTATTTATGATATCCATATTATTGTGTTTAATATTTATACCAAAAGTTTTACATACCTTTCCTGGTCCGTTCAAAATTACTGAATTACCACCAACTTCTTTAACACCTCGAATTAGTACTGCTGCAGGAAAACCTTTATCTTCTGTTACAACATTTAAACAGTGGTACATTCCATATATTAAATACACATAGCTAAATCCTGCCTCTCCAAACATCACAGCTGTTCGTTTAGTTAAACCTCTACTTGCATGACATGCAGGATCATCCATCCCTATATAAGCTTCTGTTTCGATGATAACACCTTGATGACCTTTAAATATAAGTAGTTTGCCCAATAAATCTCTTGCTACTTGTAGCGTAGGTCTTTGATCAAAAGCTCTAGGCAATGAACTTATATTTTCTTTCATATTTCAAGCGGATTCTGATGCCATAGACTTAATTTTACCAACTACTACAAAAAGACCATTACTCCTACTTGGAGTGAGGTAATTTTTCAACCCCAAGTTATCAAATAATTCCTGGAAATCTGTATTTAATATTTCCTCTTTAATAAGACCTGAGAAAATTCTCAGTACCATTGCAAGCAACCCCCTTACTATTAAAGCATCACTATCAGCATCAAAATAGTATTTGTTCTCCTTTTGTTTTGCTACCAACCAAACCTGACTTACACAGCCCCCCACCTTATTACTATCAACTTTTTGCAATTCATCCAATCCTGGTAATTTCTTTCCAAGTTCTATGATATAGGAATATTTTTCTTCCCAATCAGTAAATAATTCAAATTCCTTTATAACTTGCTTTATTCTTTGATTCATTTTCCTGTTGACCAAGATGTTAGGTAATATATAATCAGGACAAAAATAGTACTAGGTTATTTTTATTTCAATAACATTATGATGAAAATCAACAGATTGACCGACTATGCGACATTATTAATGTACGAAATGGTACATGATGAAGATAATATTGTAAATGCAAAGTATTTAAGCAAAAAAACCCAAATCAGTGAAGCAACAGTTACAAAGCTTTTAAAAATTCTGGTCAGAAATGAATTATTAAAATCTTACAGAGGTAATACTGGTGGGTATAGGTTAAATAAGAAATCATCCGACATAAGAATTTTTGATATAATTATAGCTATAGAGGGAAATATATCATTAACATTATGCGGGATAGATAATGCTTGTGAATATAATACAGGATGTAAGGTCAAGCACGGATGGAGTAAGTTGAATAGCTTGTTTATACAGGCACTGCAAAATTTTACGATCAAGGATTTTATAGATAATAATACTAGCTTTCAATTAAAGAAGATAAACTAGGTAGAGATGGCAAATACGTTATCAGCACATGAAGAGTTTATTAAGCAGGACTATAGGCATGGGTTCATAACGAATGTGGAGTCCATCAAAGCTGAAAAGGGACTTAATGAAAAAGTGATTGAGTTTATATCTCACAAAAAAGATGAACCAAAGTGGATGCTTGAAAAAAGGTTAATCGCTTATAAAGCATGGTTAAGTATGAAAGAACCAAAGTGGGTAAATCTCAAATATCCAAAAGTAAATTTGCAGGATATGTATTATTATTCAGAACCTAAAATGAAAAAGCTGGATAGTTTAGATGAGGTAGACCCTGAAATACTCAAAACATACGAAAAGCTGGGAATTCCTTTATTCGAGCAGAAACTCTTAGCTGGTGTTGCTGTGGATGCTGTTTTTGACAGTGTTTCTGTTGCAACTACCTATAAGGATTCTTTGAAGGAAAGGGGAATAATTTTTTGCTCTATATCTGAAGCTATTAGAGAATATCCAGAGCTAATAAAGAAATATTTTGCCTCAGTATTACCTCATTCAGATAACTATTTTGTAGCACTTAATTCAGCGGTTTTTAGTGATGGAACATTTGTTTATATACCTAAAAACACTAAATGTCCTATGGAGTTATCTACATATTTTAGAATAAACGAAGCAAAGACAGGACAGTTTGAACGTACATTAATTATAGCGGATGAAGGCAGTGAGGTGAGTTATCTTGAAGGATGCACAGCCCCGACAAGGGATGAAAATCAGCTTCATGCTGCTGTGGTTGAACTCATCGCACTAAAAGGTGCTAAGGTTAAATACTCAACAGTACAAAACTGGTATCCTGGCGATAAAAACGGCAAAGGAGGAATATATAATTTTGTTACTAAACGTGGATTATGCAAAGGTGATAACTCAAAAATTTCATGGACTCAGTTGGAAACGGGTTCTGCAATCACCTGGAAATATCCAAGTTGTATTTTAAAAGGCGATAATTCCATTGGGGAATTTTATTCAGTTGCACTTACCAATAATTTTCAACAGGCAGATACAGGTACTAAGATGATTCATATTGGTAATAATACTAAAAGCACGATTATCTCAAAGGGCATTTCAGCAGGAAATGGTAGCAACGTATATCGTGGATTGGTGAACATATTGCCTAATGCTAAGAATGCAAGAAATTATACGCAATGCGATTCCTTACTATTGGGAAGCAAATGTTCTGCTGGCACTATACCATATATTGAAGCTAAAAACGATACTGCTCATATTGAACATGAGGCTACTACATCAAAGGTTAGCGAGGATCAATTGAATTACTGTTTGCAGAGAGGAATTAAAACGGAAGAAGCAATATCTTTAATAGTAAATGGATTTTGCAAAAAGGTGTTAAACGAATTGCCAATGGAATTTGCTGTTGAAGCTAGGGCTTTACTGGGGATTAGCTTAGAAGGAGCAGTAGGTTAAATAGCCATGAGTTAGCAATGTCATTATTTTATACTCTTTTTTGTCTCTTTTCCACTGGTCTGATTTTTCTGGGACATTATAGTTCTGTCAACATTCCTTATTTGAATTCCTTCTTTTTTCAAAATTTCTAACTTATCCAAACCCACTAACATCTGTGGGTCATGTTTGAAAATCACGATATCACCTTCCTCAAGTTCTGCTATTAGCTGAATTTTTACTCCTTGCTTATAGTTGATTTTATCCTTTATAAATTCTAGTTGTTTTTTGTTTTTTATCGTGATCTCAACACATATACCAAATTCTGAAACAGCATGTTCTATGGTCTTTACATCCCATGCTATGATTCTCAAACCTGCACTGTCCCTTCTTATCTCAGATTTAAAATAGAGTGTATTTCCTTCTTCTAAAAGGTCATTCACCTTCAAAAGCAAATCCTCATTAAAAATAGCTAAATCAATGAAGCCCCTTAAGTCAGAGATTTGTAAAAAAGCGTACTTTCCTCTAACGGTAGAGCGTACTTTTTTAGATAACAACACGCCCGTCAAATTTACTTTCGATAATGAATCTTCAATTTTATCAATATCGCATGCTTCTGTAATATCTAATTCTTTGATTATGCTCTGATATTTCTCTAAAGGGTGTACTGACAGATAATATCCAAATGATTCAAACTCAGCTTGCATCATTTGCTTCTCATCCCACTCTTCAAACATCTCTAATTGTTGTTCATATGCGGTATCTTCAACCACATCAAAAAACAAACTCAGTTGATTCTCATTTTTATTATTCATATTGGAATGCTTTAATAGAAGTTCAGTATTCATTAATAACAAATTTCTATTGATTTGCAGGGAATCAAAAGTTCCTGATTTTGTCAGGTTTTCAAATACCTTTTTGTTGATACCAATATCGGATACTCTTTCAAAGAAATCAAATATATCTTTGAATTGACCACCTCTTTCCCTTTTCTCCACTATTAAATCCACAATTTTCTTTCCCACACCTTTTAACCCAGCAAGACCAAATCGTATCTTACCATCTTCTATTATAAACTCTGCCTTTGAGTGATTAATATCAGGTAACAGGGCTGTTATGTTAAATTTCTTTGCCTCCATGAGGAATAGGTATATTTTATCGGTATTGTCTATTTCCAGATTGATAGAAGCTGTAAGGAATTCTAACGGAAAATTTGCCTTAAGATAGGCGGTTTGGTATGAGATATACGCATAAGCCACCGCATGAGATTTGTTGAAACCATAGCTTGCAAACTTGTTTACAAGGTTAAAAATTTCCTCTGCCTTACGTTTATCAATATTATTTGCTATGCAACCGTCAATAAACTTACTCCTTTGTGCTTCCATTTCTTTCTTGATTTTCTTGCCCATTGCTCTTCTTAGCAAATCAGCTTCAGCCAACGTATATCCAGCTAAAATCTGTGCTATCTGCATCACCTGTTCCTGGTATACTATAATACCATAAGTTTCTTTCAACACTGATTCAAGCAGAGGATGAATATAATCAATTTCTTCCTTCCCATGTTTTCTGCTTATGTAGCTTGGTATATTATCCATAGGACCTGGTCTATATAAAGAAACTAAAGCTACCAAGTCATCAATACGATCGGGCTCAATTTTTTTGATTGCTTCTCTCATGCCAGAACTCTCAAATTGAAACACTCCCATGCAATCCCCATGTGATAGCATTTTATAGGTTTTCTTATCATCCAAAGCTATTTTAGATATATCCAGGTTCACACCACTTTGTTGAATTAATTTACAAGTCCAAGAAATCACTGTCAGGGTCTTTAATCCCAAAAAATCAAATTTTACCAACCCTATTTTCTCAGCATATTTCAGTGAATACTGAACTATAGGCATATCGGAATCTGTATCTTTGTATAAAGCTACGACCTTTGTTAATTCTCTATCAGCAATTACGATACCTGCCGCATGAGTTGAAATGTGCCTATTGACCCCCTCTAATTTCAAACTTATTAACATGAGTTTTTCTATATTTGAATCGCTTTTGCCTTGTTTTTTCAACTCCTTATCCATATCGATCGCTTCCTTAAGAGTGATAGGGTTTGCAGGATTATTTGGCACCATCTTGCAAATCTTATCCACCTGTGTATACGGAATCTGCAATACTCTTCCTACATCCCTCAACGCAGCTCTTGCCTGTAATTTTCCAAATGTGATAATATGAGCAACCTTATCACTACCGAACTTCTGTTTTACATATTCAATTACTTCATCTCTTCTATCTTGACAGAAATCTATATCAAAATCTGGCATTGAGATTCTATCGGGATTTAAAAACCTTTCAAAGAGAAGACCAAACCTTATGGGATCAATATCGCTGATTTCCAAACTCCATGCCACAACTGAGCCAGCTCCTGAACCACGACCTGGTCCGACAGGTATCCCCTGCTTTTTACTCCATTTAATAAAGTCAGTTACAATTAAAAAGTAACTTCCAAAATTCATCTTATTAATTACTAACAACTCAAATTCAAGCCTTTCAAAATATGCTTTTTGTTTCTCCTCATCATAATTTTGCAGTCTTCTTTTTAGACCTTCTGTTGCTTGCCGTATCAGTTCTTGTGCTTCAGCTTTTTTAGATTTTAGAAGTTTAGGAATCAGTGGCTTGCTTTCCTTAAGCAGAAATGAGCATTTTTTCGCTATCAGCTCTGTATTCTGTACAGCTTCAGGAATATCTGCAAATAGCTTTTTCATTTCCCGCATGCTCTTAAAATAATTCTCACTACCTACCTTGTTGCGGTTATCCTCTATTAGATACCTTCCCTCTGCTATACAGATCAAAACATCAAGTGCATCCTGCATGTTTTGAGTTATATACTGTGTAGGGTTTGTGGCAACTATGGGAATTGATTTTTCAAGTGCAATATCAGTTAAAAACTTATCAAATTCATAGTTATGATTATCATCTATCCTGCTCAATTCCAAAAATAAATTATCCTTAAATTTTGTTAATAATAAACTGATGAAATCATTAGCCAAATCTTCCTTGCCTGCTAGAAAAAGTTGCTCCAATGGGGAATTATTACTACCACATAACAGTATTAAATCATCTGATTCCTCTAATAGTTCATTAATAAAAATATGTGGATAAGAAGAAGATTCTGGATGGTTCAAATAGCAACTGCTCACTAATTTCATAAGATTCTCATATCCTGCTCTTGTCTTTGCTATTAGCAAAACATCTGTATATTTTTGCTTCTCTTTATTTTGATTGTCATAACTTATAGTAAGCACAGAGCCTATGATAGGTTGCACCCCTCTTTTTTGACATTCTAGGGAGAACTCCAATGAACCAAACAAATTATTATAATCAGCAATTCCTACAGCAGGTATCTGCTTTTTTAAGCAATATTCTGCCAGTTTTTGAATCTTGATAACGCTTTTACCTATGGAATAATCGGAATATGTACGTAAATTAATATAGGTAGACATTTATCGCTTCCTGTTATGTTTATAATGATTAGTATAGCACAGTGCTATCGCTAAAGCATCAGCTTCATCAGAAATTTCAGTTGACACATCTGGAAGCCAGTATTTTATCATTTTTATCATCTGCATTTTATCTGCATTCCCAGTGCCTGTGATAGTTTTCTTTACCTTTTTAGCAGGATATTCAACTAATGGAGTTTTACTTTGAGATGTTGCTATTATGGTAGCCGCTTTCGCTTGTGCAAGCTTGATTGAACTCTGGTTATTGATGTTGACGTAAGTATCCTCAATTGCCACAACTTCCGGGTTATATATGCGTATTATCTCTAAGGACTTAGAGAAAATTTGATTTAACCTTTCTGGATATGCTGTTTTTACAGAAGTTTTGATTACACCAGATGCTATATAAGAAAAGCTATCAGTGCCTTTATGTTCCACTACTCCCCATCCTGTGAAATTAAGTCCTGGGTCTATTCCTAAAAATCTGCCTTTTATATTTTTATTCATGTAACTATGGTATAATAGGGTAAAACTGAGACATCACTTCTAATGTTATTGTAAACGAGCTTATCCTTCATATCATTATTGCAAGCCTTGTGCTTTTTTGTTTCGTTATTGCGACTCTAACCCTTCTTCCTCCCGTCATTGCGAGCCTACGCAGTAGGCGCGGCAATCCATGTTTGTATGAAGGCATAACTGGATCACCACGGTCGCTGTTGCGACCTCGTGATGACGGGAAATATATATTCCTTCGTAATAACAAACTATGTAACTCTTTTGAGATGATACATTTATGCATATTGTTTCTACTCAAATGATCTATACTTTAGCTAAAAAGTTTATAATTACCGCTAACAGATTGTACATCATCAAGGTTATCAAGTGCATCAATTAGCTTCAACACCTTCTCCCCCTTTTCTTCATCTAACGCTATAGTTGTCTCTGCTACCCATTTGATTTCAGATTCGACAGATTTGCCGAACTTTGCTTCAAGTTTTTCACTTATTTCTGGATATTTTTCTACAGAACACAAGATTTCCATATATCCATCTTCTTCTAGGCAATCATCTACTTCTAGCTCTATTGCCTCTTCCATCAACTGAGTTTTATCGATTTTATCTGTTTCATACTCAATACTCCCCATTCTTTTAAATAGATAACTGACACTACCTTGCTCCCCTAATGCTCCTCCATGCTTGCCGAAAATTGAACGCACTTCGCCTGCGGTTCTGTTTTTGTTATCTGTTAATGTCTCAACAATAAGGGCAACACCGCCAGGTGCATATCCTTCATATCTGATTTCTTCGTAGTTTACTCCATCAGTTTCGGAAGTTGCTTTTTTGATAGCACTATCTATCTTGTCTTTGGGCAAGTTCACCTGCTTTGCAGCTGTGATTGCAACACGAAGCATTAGGTTAAAATTTGGATCGGGATTAGACTTAGCTGCTACTATTATCTCCTTCACTGCTCTAGTAAAGGTTTTAGCTCTTTTTTTATCCTGAGTCCCCTTCCTATGCATTATGTTTTTAAACTTGGAGTGTCCTGCCATGTAAAAATAGGTAACCTTGTTTTGTTGACAAAATACAATTATTCAAGAACTTATTCAATAATAAAGAGTTTTGAAATATCATGGGAAGAAATCTATCAAACTACAAGAAAGGAGTTGATGCTGAGATAATAGTAAGCAATTACTTGATACAGCATGGCTATAAAATTATAAAGCATAGATATAAAACAGAATACGGCGAGATAGACTTAATAGCTAATAAAGAAAAGCTACTTTTATTTGTAGGGGTAAAAAACAGAAAAGTCATTTCCGATCATGAAATTATTAATAAAAGACAAAAGAAACGCTGTTGTGAAGCAGCGATGTATTTTCTTTCTCAAAATCAAACATTTCTAAATTTTACCATGAGATTTGATTGTTTTTTTATAAACCATTATGGTAAGTTTAAGCATATTAAAAATGCATGGGAAATAACAGAATCTGAGTTAGCTAGTGTATTATGATTAATTTAGCGAAATATACTGGGGCAAAAGTTGGAGTATTTGGATTAGGAAAAACTGGCTTAGAATCTATCAAAGCCCTATTAGCAGATGGTGCTATGGTACATGCTTGGGATGATAATAAAGATAAAATTATAGCCACTAAAAACATTGTTCAAGATAAAAATATAATATTTTCTGATATAATAGACCCACTTGATATTAAAAAGTTAGATTTTGTTCTTGTTAGCCCTGGTGTACCACGTGAGTTTCCAGAACCACATAAAATATTTACGTATTGTCAACGATACAATATCCCTATAAGAACTGATGTTGATTTATTGTTTGAAGCCTGCCCTAATGCTAAATACATTGGAGTAACTGGAACAAATGGTAAATCCACAACTGTATCATTAATCCAACATGTTTTAGTCTCAAATGGCTGTCGCTCTGCTTTGGGTGGTAATATTGGTGTTCCTGTTTTAAGTTCACCCAACTTAAATGAACCTTCAGCAAGTTATGTGTTAGAACTTTCTTCTTATCAGCTGGAATTACTTAATAATATTAAATTTAATATAGCAGTTTTGCTAGGAATAACACCGGACCATTTAGATAGATACGAATCATTTAATGAGTACAAGAATGCCAAATTGAAAATATTTCAAAATCAAACAATTTCTGATTTTGCCATCATTTCCACAGATACAGATACGAACAAAAATGTTTATCATGAATTAAAGGCAGATTGTCTGCAACAACTCATCCCTATTTCAAGTAATACACTTCTAAATGATGGCATCTCTATTGTGAGTAACAAGCTTTATGACAATTACTTTGATCACAATACATTTGCATTATCTTTGCCACATTCTCTGGTAGGGCAACATAATGCGGAAAATGTTGCAGTAACCTATGCAACTGCAAAAATTTTAGGACTTAATAGTAAAGAGATTCTGCAAACAATAAATTCCTTTAAAGGGTTACCACATAGGATGGAAGTGGTTGGACAAGATGAGTATTTAGTATTTATCAATGATAGTAAAGCCACCAATATTGCTGCTACTTCAAAGGCATTAGATTCTTATAGAGATATTTATTGGATAGCAGGTGGAATATTCAAAGAAAAAGATATTTTTGACTTAGGCAATCACCCCCAAAATGTAAAACATTGTTATTTAGTTGGCAGGGATGCAAAAAAGTTTGTTGAACTATTAGAAAAATTTAGCATCCCATATACGATTTCTGAAAATATTGAAAATGCACTGATACAAATAAGGGGGGTTGTACATACAGGAACTGTTCTGCTTTCCCCAGCATGTGCATCATTTGATCAGTGGAAAAACTTTGAGGAAAGGGGAAATGTTTTTAAAAAGCTGGTAAATAAGTATTTTACTTCCTGCCGTATGTATTAATACCAACCACCAAAAATAAATAAACATCTAAGAATTAACTTTTCTTTTTTACCAATTAACAAAAACCCCCTTAATATCTCGATATTGTAGCATCAACCACTAAGGTAGAGACGTTATTATATCCATATATCCTCGTTATTGCGAACCTACAACCCACATCCCCGTCATTGCGAGCCTGTGTAACAGGCGTGGCAATCCACCTTCCTGTCATTACAAACTCACAAAGTGAGTGTGGCAATCTCTGGATCACCACGATAGCTGTTGTGATCTCGTGATGACGGGGGTAAAAAGTTGCGATCTCATGATGACAGAATAAAAAAGTTAAAATACCTATATCTTAGTGATATATGCTATAAGAGAAGTTTGTGTTAAAGTTAAAAAAACAAAATTTAAATTTATATATCTATTTATTTTTGGTGTTTGGTATTACATATTTTCAATATTCTTATTGCATATAATTGTCTTTATGATATCTTATGATAAATTATAACACCTTACATGTAATGCCAAGTATTATCATGGGTGTTTCAGGTCCTTCTGGCTCGGGTAAAAGCCTCTTTAGCAAAGGGATTTGTAGCAATTTTGGTGCAAAGAAAGAAGCTGTTACCCTCAGTGAAGATGGTTATTATAAAAATCATCCAGAACTGTCTTTTGAAGAGAGGGGCGTACGAAATTACGATCATCCTGATGCGTTTGAACATGATTTATTAATAAAGCATATAAATATGCTAAAATCCGGCGAGCCTATTAATGCTCCATTATATGACTATGTATCACACTTAAGAAAAGAGGAAACTGTCCATATACTACCTTGTCCTGTTATAATTCTTGAGGGTATATTATTGTTGTCTGATGAGAAAATCAGAAATTTAATTGATATTAAAATTTACATGGATACGTCACTTGATATTTGCCTATCTCGAAGAATATATAGGGATATTGTTGAAAGAGAGCGTGATGTTACTTCTATTATTACGCAATATAATAATTATACTAGACCCATGTACTTTAAGTTTATAGAACCTTCAAGAAAGTATGCAGATGTTATCGTTCCAAAAGGGGGAAAAAACGAAATAGCAGTTGATATCATACAAGTAAAAATTGATAAATTGATAAGAGATAAAGAATAAAACATGCAATATTTTCACTATATATTCACTATATCATTAACCATATTTGTGGCATTTTTGCTAAGCAATGATAAAAAAAGCATCAATATCAAAGTTATTTTTCTTGGTTTATTGGTTCAATTTATTTTTGCAATAATATTGCTCAAGATTCCTGCTATCACAACATTATTTATAGGGTTTAGTCATGTGCTTGATGCAATTGCAAAATCCACTACACATGCAACTAGCTTTGTATTTGGAGGTCTTGCAAATCCTCCAGAAAAATTAGGCTTAGGGTACATTTTAGCATTTCAAGGATTTCCTGTTTTAATCACCATTTCAGCATTGAGTGCAGTTTTGACGTATTGGAAAATATTACCATTTATTATTAACGGATTTTCAATGGTATTTAAGCGAATTTTAAATATAGGAGGGACTCTTGGTTTCGCAGTTTCTGCCAATGTATTTTCAGGAATGAGTGAGACACCTCTAGTTATCAATGCCTATTTAAAACACTTAACACATAGTGAGATTTTTTCTTTAATGGTATGTGGTGCTTCTGCTGTTGCAAGTTCTGTGATAGTACTTTATTCTATGCTTCTAAAACCAGTTATTGAGAATCCTTTAGGACATATCATCACTTCAGTACTAATTAGTATACCTGCATCACTTACAATTGCACGAATCATCATTCCTGAAGTTTCAAAAGTATCTGAAGGAAAGGATGCGAATTATTCACAGGCAAAAAATACATTAGATGCTCTTTACACTGGAATAATAGATGGTGGAAAAGTCATCATCACCATTGTTGTCATGTTGATTGGCTTTATTGCACTTATTGATATTGCTAATCAAGTAATTTCTGTTCTCAATCCCACTGAGTATAATATCACAGTTCAAAAGTTTTTGGGATGGGCAATGTATCCTGTTGTCTGGATAATAGGTATACCAGCTCATGAAGCAGAGATTGCTGGTTCATTGCTTGGAACTAAATTAGTGCTAAATGAAATTTTCTCATTTCAAGAGTTAGTGAGAATAGGAGCTGAATTGACTTATAGAACTAAAATCATGATGTTATATGCTCTTTGTAGCTTTGCAAATCTTGGTAGTATTGGTATCATGATTGGAGTGTATGGAACATTGATCCCAGAACGCAAAAGTGAGGTAATAAAGCTGGGGTTTAAAGCCATTATTGCAGGCATTCTTGTCAACCTCTCCATAGCAAGTATGGTCGGCATATTTGTGAATTAATGGCTGATCTATCCAACTGTAACATGTTAGATATATCACCTTTGCTTTTTGCAAATAGCCTATTATCTTATCTATTCATTGGTGACACAGATTTTAATTATGACTCAATCAAACATTGCTCCCCATAGTTTAGTTCATGAATAGGGCATTGATCATAGTCATAGAAGTCATGAATAAAGCATTGATCATTGTTACAGCTCACCAATTGCATCAGTTCCAGATATAGATTATACTCTTGATTGACTATTTCATTACTCTGTGTGTAATAATAATACTGTTCTGCTCCCCAATCAAACACCTCGTCACAAGCGTCTGAGCTAATCCTCATCACAGTTGCAAGAAGGTATGTGGTAATTATTTCCTCAATTACTTTTCCTCCAATTTGTAACCACCCTTCTACAAGAGATGACCCTACTACAGTCAAGGCATTATTATCTTTTGTAGAGAATGTGATTTTCTGCCATATACCAGTAGTATCCCCTTGTAACTCTTTGAGTAAAATTTCCAGATTTCTTGATTCCAAACCACTGTTCTGCAATACGTTCTGATTCAACATACTCTCTGCTATATCCTTAAGTTTTACTCCATGTTGCATATCATGCCAGAATTGTATATTTCCTTCTAATACGGTTTTTATTTGACTTACCTGCTCCTGGGATATGCCTTCTATCTTTATCTGTATATTTGCCAGTATTTTGTTTAGTGTGTTTCCAGTAAGTTGAACCCCATTATACATGATCTTAACGTTATCATCATACTTTATCCAATCAACCCATGTTGTTTGCAACTTTACAACAGGGAGTGATACAATATCTTCGATAGCTTGTGTTATTTCACCGTTTTTCATGACTACTTCTCCAATTTGATCTGCTATTAGAGTTTTTGAAGCTATTACTAAACCCCCTTTTGCAACCCAAGTTCCATTAAAGTGTTCAACCATAAAGTTCCCATAATCTTCAAAATCAAAAGGACCTTGGCTATATACTTTCTTGTCTGTCTTACACATTTTTTGCTGATCCTTCTCTACTATAATTAAAAATCTAGCAAGCATCTCAATAGAATTAGCCCATCTCCCTGCATCACTATAGCCAAAACTTGCCACATGACATAATCCTTCAACTATCAGAAATTTCCCTGCTGGTTTAATAACAGAAGATACCATATTTCCAGTTCCATATTTTATACCTGTGCTTCCTATTTCATAACTCTTATACACGACCATTACCACACTGAATGCTTTTGGTATGTCCTTAAACAAAGTTTTAGCAGACGGATTGTTTCCAAAGTGTAAAGCATATTGCCCAGATAGAACTTGAGTCAATGCAAAAGGCCATGCCATATCGAATACTTCATTCAGAGTGGGTGTCCTATCTACTACAAATTACATACAATTCTCACCTTTAGTAATAGCAGTGTTGGCAATTCCAAAAGTACTTTCTGTAACCCAATTTTTGCCTATTAAGTAATCTAGGGTAGATTGAGAAAGATTGCTGATACCTTTTATTGGACTAAAAACAAAATTTGTAAAATCTTCCCTAAAATAACTCGCACCTATAGTAAATGCTGCCCATGTACCAAAAACAATATTTGCATGATTCTTTATTTTTTCAGATATTGCATTACGAATACTCATTGTGTAACTCTTTTAAATAGCAAGAAGATTCTTCGGGGCTTACACCTGGATTATCACGATCGCTGTTGCGACCTCGTGATGACGGATTATGTAGGTATGTGTTTAAACCTATACAACGGTATGCGTGGCAATCCACTATCCTCCACCCCCGTCATTGCGAGCATGCAAGGCATGCGTGGCAATCCATGCTTTTTACTCTGGTAGTGTGTCTGTTTTCCTAGATCACCACGATGGCGATAGCCATCTCGTGATGACGAGAATTGAGATATCGCTTCCTTATGATGATGAGAATTGAAGGTTGTCTCTCGTGATGACGAAAATATACAGCTACAATAATGTCTACACCTTAGTGGTTTATGCTATATCTACAGCGTCGCATCCTTGCTCATGTAGGGATAACTACACTTTGCTCGTCACTCCTTGCAGATACCAAAGTGAAACTTGCTATAAAGATATTTTGCGATATAGATAATTTTTGTATGGGATTTGAAAATGGTATGAAAAACTATTTAGTGACTATAAAAGACAAATTAATGCTGAAAAGAAGGGTTTTGGCTAATACAGTTCGGTCAACATTGCCCTATACTATTTTGTATCCATCTTTAGTATCGATAATTTTATATCCCAGATTTGCAATTTCCATTCTGATCTTATCTGCTTCATCCCATTTTTTCTGGCTTTTAGCTATTTTTCTTTTTTCAGCTAGTACGATAACGTCTTCACTTACATGTTTTTCTTTTTGTCGTATGTCTATACCCAACAATTTGCAACAATTATATAAATCATCTATTTTATCATTGTCTCCGTGTATTACTTCGTTTGATAACTTATGAATGTATGATAATGCAGCTGGAGTGTTTAAATCATCAGCTAAATAACCCAAAAACTCCTTTGGAATTTCTTTTGACTCTTTAGAAATATTTTGATTAGAAATTAAGCCCACCTTAAATCTATGTATACCCTTATTAGCATCATCCAAAGCTTTTTGATTGAAATCCAAAGGTTTTCTGTAATGTGCTGTTAAATAAAAATATCTAATCACTGCTCCTAAAACACCTTTATCTAATAATTCTTTAACAGTGATAAAGTTTTTGAGGGTTTTACTCATTTTATCACCATTTACTGTGAGAAAGCCATTATGTAGCCAGTATTTGGCAAATTCATTATTTGATGATTCACAAATACTTTGAGCTATCTCATTTTCATGATGTGGAAATATCAAATCTGTCCCACCACCATGTATATCAAATTTATTACCTAGTAGCTCTTTGCTCATTGCTGAACATTCAATATGCCAGCCAGGTCTACCTTGCCCCCAAGGGCTATCAAAATACATAGGCTCATGTACTTTTTTTGGTTTCCATAAGACAAAATCTAATGGATTCCGCTTAAGTTCTGAAACTTCAACCCTTGTACTAATTTCAAGTTCCGCTAACCTTCTATTTGACAACTTTCCATAATTATTAAAGCTTTTTATATCAAAGTATACATGCTCCTCATTAACATAAGCATGACCTTTTGATATTAATCGCTTTATCATTGCAATCATTTGAGAAATATTTTCTGTAGCCTTGGGTTCGTGATTAGGTGAAAGGCAATTAAGTGCTTCTAAATCGTCATAAAAATAACCTATCATTATAGCAGTTAAGTCCTTGATATCTTCATCGCTTTCATTTGCTGCATTGAGGATTTTATCGTCCACATCCGTGATATTTCTAACATAAGTAACTTTTGGATATACTGCTTGTAATATTCTATAGAGCAAATCAAACGTTACAGATGACCTTGCATTACCAATATGTGCCCTGTTATAAACAGTAGGACCACATACATACATTTTCACGTGATTATTATCAAATGGTACAAACTCCTCTTTTTTGTTTGTAAGTGTGTTTGTGAAGTATATTTTCAAAACTATGCTTACTCAAAATAAATTGGCTTAAAATATAAAAATTTAATATTATATATTTCTTCCACTCAGTTAAACTACATTAAACTTGAGGACAAACTGAGTACCTTTGTCTGGTTGGCTCATACATTCAA
>CAZJPD010000004.1:0-36848 GCA_964547795.1 uncultured Candidatus Midichloriaceae bacterium
GCAAAAATACGTTTATTGGAATATAATACAGGAATAAGTACTGATTATGAAATAAAGAAGAGTGAAAATTGGAAATATAACGATGAGGGGACATATATTATTTTGCACGATTGTCAGAAAGCAAAAGAAGAGAAATTTAATCCGGTAAATATGGCATTAATTTCGATTATAAATAATGATAAAACTATCTTTGAAGGTTGGATTTTTTCCAAAAACTCTGCATTATCATTGCCAAAAATTGATGATCATTTTGTGTATTTAACGGAATGTCAATAGTCAATCTGCAGAAAGTGTGTAATGAAGGGAATTAAGGGAGAAGAAGGGGAAAAGAATCTAAAACAAAGAATATAGTATAGGAGAAGATTCTATGGATTTAAAAGAGTAAACGTCAATTTGTTATCTATTTATTAATCACTTCCTGAAAGGTGATGAAATAGTTGTTGACGGAAAGTAGACTTTTGCATACAATATCTTTACTAGGCTCTTTGAAAAAGTGAATAAGATATTGTTTTAACAACAAGCTGAGACAGAAATTGCTCTATATACGCTATTTGTAATAGCAAAATTATGAGAAGGGTGTTTGGTGGATGCCTAGGCAACAAAAGGCGATGAAGGACGTGATAGGCTGCGATAAGCCACGAGTAGGTGTCAATAGCCGTTTATTCGTGGATTTCCGAATGGGGAAACCCATCAAGTTTACTTGATATTTTAGGGTGAATATATAGCCCTGAAAAGCGAACCTGGAGAACTGAAATATCTTAGTATCCAGAGGAAAAGAAATCAACCGAGATTCCGCTAGTAGTGACGAGCGAACGTGGATTAGGTCAGTCTTTTAGCAATTATAACTAAAATATCTTGGAAAAGATAACCATAGGAGGTGATAGTCCTGTATAGGTAGAATATTGCTAAAAGCTTGAGTAGGGCGGGACACGTGAAATCCTGTTCGAATATGGGGGGACCACCCTCCAAGCCTAAATACTATTTGTTGACCGATAGTGAACCAGTACCGTGAGGGAAAGGCGAAAAGAACCTCGACAAGAGGAGTGAAATAGAACCTAAAACCAAATACTTACAAGCTGTCGGAGCGTGACTTTCTCTTCGGAGGAAGGGCATGTGACGGCGTACCTTTTGTATAATGGGTCAGCGAGTTAGTGTGTTTAGCAAGGTTAAGTCGTTAGGTGTAGCCATAGCGAAAGCGAGTCTTAATAGGGCGATTATAGTTAGATGCATTAGACCCGAAACCGAGTGAGCTAGCCATGAGCAGGTTGAAGTTGGGGTAACACCCAATGGAGGACCGAACCCAACAATGTTGCAAAATTGTGGGATGACTTGTGGTTAGGGGTGAAAGGCCAATCAAACTCGGAAATAGCTGGTTCTCCGCGAAATCTATTTAGGTAGAGCGTTGTTCGTTTATCATTAGGGGTAGAGCACTAGATAGGCTAGGGGGGTCAAAAGCCTTACCAAACCTAACTAAACTCCGAATACTAATGAATATAGAACAGCAGACAGGCTATGGGTGCTAAGGTCCATAGCCGAGAGGGATACAGCCCAGATCATCATCTAAGGTCTCTAAGATATAATTAAGTGTAAAAGGATGTGAAGACGCCAAAACAACTAGGAGGTTGGCTTAGAAGCAGCCATCCCTTAAAGAAAGCGTAACAGCTCACTAGTCTATTAGCGACTTTGCGCCAAAGATGTAACGAGGCTTAAATTATACACCGAAGATATGGGTTCATAGTACTTGTACTATGGGCGGTAGCGGAGCTTTGTGTAAATCTGCGAAGGTAAATTGCGAAATTTGCTGGAGATATCACAAGTGAGAATGCTGATATAAGTAGCGTAAAGGAATGTGAAAAACATTCCCGCCGAAAGTCCAAGGTTTCCTGTATAAAGTTAATCTGCGCAGGGTTAGCCGGTCCTTAAGACGAGGCTGAAAAGCGTAGCCGATGGGAATCACGTTAATATTCGTGAGCCTGCTAAAAGTGACGGAATTTAGAAGTTGTATCGGGTTATTGGATTCTTCGATGCAACCAAGAATTTCCAGGAAATAGCTTTAGCATATAGACCGTACCCTAAACCGACACTGGTGGACAGGTAGAGTATACCAAGGCGTAGAGTGAATAATGTTGAAGGAACTAGACAAATTGCACCTGTAACTTCGGGAAAAGGGTGACCTAGCATAGGCAACTATGTCTAGGTGGCACATACCAGGGAGAACCGACTGTTTATCAAAAACACAGGGCTCTGCAAACTCGGAAGAGGAAGTATAGGGTCTGACGCCTGCCCAGTGCTGGAAGGTTAAGGTAAGATGTGCAAGCTTCGAACTGAAGCCCCAGTAAACGGCGGCCGTAACTATGACGGTCCTAAGGTAGCGAAATTCCTTGTCGGGTAAGTTCCGACCTGCATGAATGGCGTAACGAGTTCTCCATTGTCTCCAACATTAGCTCAGCGAAATTGAATTCTTCGTGAAGATGCGGAGTTCCTGCGGTTAGACGGATAGACCCCGTGAACCTTTACTATAGCTTTACATTGATACTAGGAATTAGATGTGTAGGATAGGTGGGAGACTTTGAAGTTGCGACGCCAGTCGTGATGGAGTCATCCTTGAAATACCACCCTTCTGCTTTTTAGTATCTAACCAAGGACTGTGAATCCAGTTCTGAGACAGTGTATGGTGGGTAGTTTGACTGGGGCGGTCACCTCCTAAAGAGTAGCGGAGGTGTGCGAAGGTAAGCTCAAGCTGGTCGGAAATCAGCCCAAGAGTGCAATGGCATAAGCTTGCCTGACTGCGAGACTGACAAGTCGAGCAGAGACGAAAGTCGGTCATAGTGATCTGGTGGTTCTGAGTGGAAGGACCATCACTCAACGGATAAAAGGTACTCCGGGGATAACAGGCTAATGAACTCTAAGAGTCCATATTGACGAGTTCGTTTGGCACCTCGATGTCGGCTCATCACATCCTGGGGCTGGAGAAGGTCCCAAGGGTTTGGCTGTTCGCCAATTAAAGTGGTACGCGAGCTGGGTTCAGAACGTCGTGAGACAGTTCGGTCCCTATCTGCCGTAGGTGTAAGGAAAATTGAGAGGATCTGACTTTAGTACGGGAGGACCAAGTTGGATATACCTCTGGTGTATCAGTTGTTCCGCCAGGAGCAATGCTGAGTAGCTAAGTATAGAAAGGATAACCGCTGAAAGCATCTAAGCGGGAAACCTACCTCAAAACTAATTTTCCCCATAGTGCCGTGATAGACTATCACGTTGATAGGCTAGAGGTGTAAGTAGAGTAATCTATTAAGCTGACTAGTACTAATAGCACAATTGAATTTTGCTATTGCATAAAGCGTATATAGTGCGATTTTTGTTTCACCTTATTGTTATTGTAAACCCATAATAGGGTTCTTTAATTCTCGTCATCACGAGCTAGCAGTTCTAAATATCCGTCATCACGAGATCGCAACAGTGATCGTGGTGATCTAGTTATTTTATATAAAATATGGATTGCCCCGCTTGTGCTTGTCACACAAGCTCGCAATGACGATTAAAAAGAGCATGGGCTTACAATGACGAAATAAAACAGGTTTATAAAAACAATATCTTATTCATTGAAGAGCCTAGTTAATTGGTATGGCGGTTATAGAGAAGATGAAACACTTGATACCATTCCGAACTCAAAAGTGAAAAGCTTCATCGCCGATGGTACTTTGTCTTAAGGCATGGGAGAGTAGGTCGTCGCCATTCCTGTTAACTAGATTCATAAATAAGGGGGTAAAATAATGCCAAAGAAAACAAGAACACAGATGATGTTGTTGGGTATACCTTCAGCATTACAAAAGGTGGTATCTCAACTTGTATATCCAACAAAAGCACGAAATTGGTATGCTGAAAAGGGATATAAAAAAAAATGCGAGGACGGAAGAGCAGTTTGAAGCTTTTGTACAAGCTCAGCAGGGAGATAAAGCTACATTTCCATATATGAAAGAAGTTGAAGCAGAAAGAAAATCTGTAACAGCAACAATGTGTGATAAGTCAAAAGCTTTACTTGATACTGTAACGCTGAAACCTAAACATACTGAGGGGAAAGTAGGGGCTGGTAAGCATGTTATATGCTTTTTTGGTAGAAACACTCCGTATGAAGCTAGATGGAGAGAGCTTTCAAGTGATGCTAAAAATTTAGGTGCTACAGTACATGCTTTTAATTTCTCAGGCTTTAATCAAAGTACAGGAAATATGCTGGAATTTAATGATGCTGTAAACTGTGGAATAGCACAAACAAACAAGCTGCTTGCTGAAGGAGTACATCCTGATGATATAATCTTTAAAGGTAATTGTTTTGGTTCTGCTGTTGCTACTATGGTATAGCAAGAGTATCAGAAAGCAGGAGTACAAATCAGGTGCATCAATACTAATTCATATACAAAGTTTTTTGATGTAGTAGCAAATGCTGTTCCGATTGCTGGAATAGTAATTGAAAAAATATTGCAATTATTTAATTACGCAGGATGGAATCCAGATATATCTCAAACCCAGCTTCTATCCAGTTCGCCTTACTTCTTTGCAATAGATCGTCAAGGTGATAAAACTGTTACACAACCAGATCAGATAAAATATACATTACAAAAAAGACAAGATTTATTAGAAAAGGAAGGAATAAGTAAAGATGAACTGAGGGTGCCAGGATTTGAAAAAGAGCAAGATTTTCTTGATAAACATAGTACAATGTACTTAAAACAAGATAGTAAAATAAAGGACTCTCATATTGCACCATTTACAGATTTACGTTGGAAGGATGAAAGTGGGAAAGAAAGACAATCATGGGAGCTAATAGGTGAATATATTGATAAATCAAACCAGTATGTAAAAAAGCATCAGCAAGATATTAATCCTAAGAGTGCTATTATTCCTCCTTGCATTTCTGCACGTATTCCTGATGTATCAAAAACAGAAATGGTAAAAATGCAAAGAGTAGCAGAGCAATTACAACAACAAATAAATCCACCTTCTTTACGCAAATAATTTATGCTAATGTTGCATCATATTACAGATACCAATAATTATACTCTAAATGAGTTAGTACTTAGTCTGTATAACTTATCACACAAAGGTTTGGACATATTATTAATATATTTTCGTCATTGCGAGCTTACAACAGTAGGCATGGCAATCCATCCTCCTGTCCTGTCATTGCGAACTCACAGAGTGAGTATGGCAATCCCTGGATTACCACGGTCGCTGTTGCTCCCTCATGATGATGGATTGTGTGTATTTCTTCATAATGATATATGTCTAAACCTGAATGATTTATGTTATATGGTTCACTTCAACATTTCCTGAAATTTTCTGGATTTCTAATGTTTACAGAATTGTTCTTTGAATACTCGTTCTTTTAGATCATTACCCTTATCAAAAAGTAGTTGTTTTTCTACACTGAAATCGAGATAAATTTCTACGAACTTTATATTGCGAACCTCTTTGGAATCCGCAACAGCACTTACTGGTCTTTTTGCAAATTCTAAAATCTCAAACTTTACTTTGCTTTTATATGGAATTAATGCTCCGCCCCATCTTCTTGGTCTAAAAGGACTTATCGGAGTGAGGGCTAAAATATTTGCACTTAGTGGAATAATCGGACCATAAATTGCAAAATTATATGCTGTACTACCTGCAGGGGTTGCTAGTAAAATTCCATCACTATAGAGTGCATCCATCCTTATGATATCATCTATTATAATACGAATTTTTGCTGTCTGATTTGTTTCTCTTAAAAGTGCTACCTCATTAAAGGCACATACTTCTACAACTTGATTCTGCTCAGTCATGGCAATCATTTTAAGTGGATATAATTTTACAACTTGAGCATTACTAATTCTTTTTATCAAATCATCTAAACGATATTCATTCAACAAGAAACCCAGAGAACCTCTGTTCATACCATATATAGGAGTTTTTATATTTTTAGATATGTGCAAAGCTCGCAACATTTCTCCATCCCCGCCTAGTGTTACTATGATGTCAAGTTGATTTGCATTATCCTCCTTTAGCTCTGTTAAATCATAACAGCTTGCCAATTCTCTGAAAGCCTTAACCGATTTTTCTGAATCTTTATCGTATAAACACCCTATTACCAAATTTTTTGCCATTATTTGTGCTGTATATTATATACCTATATTATAAAACTATATAATACAGAAATGTAAGAGTAATACATAAAATAATATGAGTACCGAAGATTATATTTTTGATTCAGAAGAATTAGAAATTTGGAATAATACCGTAAAAAATACGAAAAAGTTAAAGAGTACCCGATCAATAATTAAAAACACAGATTCAAAGATTACAGATAATAATACTGACAAAAAGGCTATAAAATATGTAGCTAACACACAAATAAATCAGCACCATAACACTAGAGCTAAAGTCTTAGAATTTGGCAACAGTACTAAAATAAATAGTCGTATGTTAAGGACCATTACTAGAGGTAATTATAAAATTGATAAAACATTGGATTTGCACGGGTATAGTAAAGAGCAGGCTTATAGTGAATTAATTAATTTTTTAGATAATGCCTATGAACAAAAATATAGAATGGTTTTGGTTATTACAGGGAAAGGAAATAGATCACCCCAAAAACAATCTATATTAAAAAATAGCCTTTTGAACTGGCTTGAAACCTATAATTCAAGTGATAAATTTTTGTATATTGATCATGCCCACCCTAAGCATGGTGGAGATGGAGCAGTCTATATTCTATTAAAAAAACGTGTATGCTAGAATGAAATTATCCTATTAAGATTTACGACTGCATATAGTTAGAAAAGAAAATACCAGGCAAAGAGTAATTAATAAATGTTGAATCCGAAAAGCATAAAGGAAAAAATAATCTGTATATATGGACCAACAGCATCCTCTAAGTCAAAACTTGGTGTAACAGTTGCTCAAGAAATCGGTGGGGTTATTATAAATGCTGATTCAATGCAGGTATACAAAGAGATGCCGATCCTAACTTCTCAATCGAAAGATCAAAGGAAAAATACAGTAAAGCATAACCTGTATGGCATCATTAGCCCCATCAGTAACTTTTCTGTTGGCGATTGGCTGAAACTTGCGGTAGATCAAGTAAATAATGTAAAGAAACAAGGATTGTGTCCAATATTAGTAGGGGGAACTGGTCTTTATTTTTCAAATTTGATTAAGGGCATTGCCAAAATTCCCAATATAACACAAGCCACTAAAGGTAAGGTAGAAGGTTTGATAAAGGGGTTAAATAGTAGTGAATTGCATAAACTATTGACAAAATATGATGCTGAATTGGCAAAAAAACTTCCACCTGGAGATAAAGCCAGGATATTAAGAGGGCTGGAGGTTATAGTACAGACCAGCAAATCAATCCTGAAATGGCAAAAAGACAATACAATTTTTTTTGACAGAAAAGAGTTTTTCAATATTTACCTTCGTCCCCCGAAAGAGATGGTATATGCAAATATTAATCAAAGGTTTCTAAAGATGATTGATGAAGGGGTGGAAAATGAAGTCAGAAACGTTTTGGCAAAATATGATGACCAGAGGTTACCTAAAGTAATAGGATTAAGTACTATGAAAGAGTACATACTGGGAAAAAAAGATTTTGATACAATGGTGAGCGATGTGCAAAAACTCACTCGTAATTATGCAAAAAGACAATACACATGGTTTAATAATCAACTGGATCATGACCTGGTTCTTATATAGCTCAAGTTCAAATAAGAAAAAGAGCTATATATATCTATTCTTTAGCCTGATACTCTATATCCAAAGTCAGAACGATATACCAAAATCTACATGAGTATAACAGAAACCGTTGATATAACATTCTGTAGAAGTAATTATTTCGTACTCTATGCTCATTGTCTGCCCATATAATGATGCATTTAGGATTAGTGTCTGACTTTCCTCCTCAGAAAACTGAGAATCCTCTATTGTGATACCTACCTCTTTCTCTATATCCACAATTTGCTCTGAGGCACTTGTAATCAGCGAATATACATTATTTACTGTATGATACTCTGCATACCCTATCATACCAACTGTATATATAATTGTAATATCCTGACCAACAACCTGGTATAGCAGCTAATGCATATGGTATTGCTAAATATGCTGCAGTTGTGGCTGCCATTATACCAGCATCCTGATATTTCTCCTGATATAATGCATAACTTATAGGTAATGCACTTGTACCCACAGATACCCATCCTGCTTTTGGCATACCTGATAAACTATACAAATGTCCTGCATCCAAACCTATTGTCAATGTATTCTCTGCTGTAGGTTCATTCCATAATTTCCACACATCTACAGCTGAATCAACAGTTTTTAGTGCTACTACTCCCTTATGTGCTATATTTGTTATCTTAGATAATTTATTTGCTATGTATTGATCAACTGAATCCTTATTAAACCCCTTGGTTAATTTATTGTTAATCTCATTTACTGTCTTAAACATTTCAGCAGCACCCCCTTTATCAGGATGGAGCTCCAATGCTAACTTTCTGTATATTGCTTTTGAAGACATGTGGTCTGTTTTAACATCACATTTTGCGGCAATAGACTTTAATTCTTTCTCATTTTGATTTTGAAGATAATTTTCCATTACAGAATAAAATTTATCTACCATCCATTGGAAGAAACCAGAATTACTAAAAGAACTTTGAGTAGACCCATAACTTGGGTTTGCACCTCGTACTGGGACAATTGCAAAATCAAGATTTCCTTCTTGAGACCCAGTAGATATAGAATTAACACTTAAACTACTTCTATCTGCAATAGCTTGTGTAAGGAGTGCTCCATTCTCATTGAGTGGGCTATATTGACCTGATATGTACTGTGCTGCCAATTGCTGTTGTTGCGAATTTTCAAAGCTAGTAATACCTAGTTGAACATGCCATACTCCATTGTCAAGCTTCACAGCTTGCACATAAAGTGTTTGCTCAGTAAAACCTGAAGCGATATTTTTTATAACCCCTAAGGTTAATGGGACACAATCACCAGATTTCAGTGGTTGTATACCAAGATATATTGTTCTTTTCTGCATATCAGAAGGTAATGCGTCTACTATTAGCACATATTTATTATCTACATTCCAAATAATTACACCCTGAACGTTACCATATTGCCCACTTAATTTCTGTAGCATATTTTCTGCATTCTCTATAGATGTCCCTCCACCATACTTATCAGATTCACCGAAGAGTTGATAAGGAAGCTGTTCTGGCATTCCGTTACCCATCAAACCTGGATTGGCTAATTGCAATGCTTGAGCGAATGGAGGCTCTGGATACTTCTGTTTGAAATTTTGTGCCAATTGATTATATTGACTTGCAAGCTGGTTATTTACATCACGAGGTACATCTACTGCCTCCTGCCCTACTCGCAATACCTCTGCTTTATCAGTAAGATACTGCCACACCTGTTGTTCAATATATTGTTGTACTTCGGTAATTTGTTGCTCCATACACTGCGCTTGTAGTTGCTTTATATCTACCTCAGCAACATCTTCAGCTTGCTCCACCACTTGTACTTGTTCATTCTGTTTTTTAAGGTAAATAGATTGCTCTTCTTGGTTCATATCAGCAAAGGTTAGTTTTACAGTAGCACCCTCTTCAACTTCTTGTCCTGAGAACTGAGTAGCAGTATCATATAACAGACCTAAAACTGCCTGCTCTATCTGTACTCCTTGCTGCCCATACACATGCTGTACTAACTGTTGCATTGCACCCTGTAATTGCTCCAGAGGTTGTTGCAACTCAGCTTGTCCAATAATTTGCTGTGTTTGCAGTGCAGAGAATTGTTCTTGTAACTGTTGACCCAACTGAGGGGTTTTGAGTTCCTGATTTAACCATATATCAAATTGTGTCTTATGTTGCTCATTGCCTGCACTTTGCTTAAGCTCCTCAAGCTTTTGCTGGACTTGTGTTGTAAATTGGCTATTAAACTCTTGCAATTGCTCTTGAAGCTGTTGTCCCAGCTGCCCAAACAAAGGTTCTACATTCTCTCATTCTGACTTCTGCTGCTCTATCTGTTCTTTTGCTGCCTCTATTGCTCGTCTTGCCTGCTCTACCTGTGGTTTCACAATAAAAGCAAGATTAGCACCAGATAATGGTAGCGGTCTACCTGCTGGATTCTGGGGCTGAAGCACTATTTCTTGCACCCCTTGTCTTTCCACTTACTCCATGTTATCCTCTTCTTGATTCTCAAGTTTTGCCTCTTCATTATTTATTTCACCCCGTATGTTTTCCTCTATTGGCTCTTCTTGTATTACTTGAGCGTCTTGATGTTCCATTTGCAACTGTTGCACTTTCTGATCGATAACAGGTTGTAACTCACGATTTATATATTCTTGAGCATTTATTTCTTGTGCTAAATCTATATCAACCACAACTACACCTTCCTCTTACCCCTGTGCCACTATTACTTGTCTTCCCTCTTTTTTGAGAGATATAGACTGTTGTTGTCCTTCATTCAGCATATGCTGTGCTAACCCTTGCATTACATTCTTCAGTTGTCCGAATTGCCCTTGTAAATTTACTTGATACTGCCCAAAAACTACATTTACTTGCTCTGTAGCCCATTGTACTAAGTTCTGTTGTTGAGCAACTATATCAAATATCCCTGAAGAATCTTTCTGTAAAATTAATTGATTTAATTCATAATCTACATCATCCTTTATCAGTTCTATCCCTTGCTTTATATCTCCTAATCTACCTAGCAACTGTTCCACATTTGCTGCCTGTCCCTCTTCTTGAACCAATTTCGCCTTCATCCTCTTATGACTCAACAATCCTCCAGCACCCAGAATTGTTGAGATTGCTGTTCCTCCTGTTATCCAAGGATGATCACTTACCCAATTGGAAGTTGCATTCCATACAGCATAAATGTTATCCCACATACCACCTTTTGTTGTAGGCTCATCGCCTGTCAGTCCCTCAATGGCATTACTTATACTCTATTGAAGTGGGGCATCATTTATAACCTGCACAAATTCATCTTTTTTATGTTGATCCAGGTACTGGCTATTTTGTACCTGTTCTTGTATAGTACCACCTATTCCTTGTGCCTTTAATGTCTTATTTAGAGTCTCCTGATCCATAGCATTGAGCAAGACCTGTATGACACACTAGGCTCTTTTTGCAGAAGCCCATCAACAGGTGTATAACCACCTTGATTCTGCTTTGCTGTCAGTGTTTCATAATCAAGCCCTGCCTTCTTTATTTCATTTAAAAAAAAGAGCGATTATCTGCTCATTACCTGATGAAAAGACATAATGCAGTATTGTATTTCTATACATGAAAGTAGTATCTGAAATCAGTTGGCTTATGTCACTTATTCCGGACAATTCTGCATTTACTTCCTAAAAATTCCCTTGATTTATGTTTTTTATTAAATTTTGATACTTTATTTTCATTTTTTTATACCTATTAAATTTATTTAAATCTGTATTGCCATAGCCGGTGTCATTAAGATGTCGACATTATTTTTTATTAGGTCATCACGAGGGAGCAATATTCTTACTTCCGTCATCACGCGAGATCGCAACAACGATCGTGGTGATCCAGAGATTGCCACACTTGTGCTTGCTGCACAAGCTCGCAATGACGGAGTGGAAAAGTACGTACTAGCAATGATAAAAGAATATTGCATCATATCAACTACCTAAATCAAACGTTGCGAAGAAGTTGCTTAATTCCATTAAATTTATATTGTCTATATCAAGTGCATAGCTTTCATCAGGATTCTTAGTGCACAGAAGCTTTTCTATATTACTTGATGGAGTCATATCTTCAATACATATATCTTTTCTTACCTTTTCCAGAAGCTTTGCCTCAGTACATTCCTCTTCTCCAAGACCAGGAAGTGTTGTACATGCTTCTTGTTGTAACTTGCATTGATTATATTGCACTTGTGTTTTAAATGAAAGATTATTCACATCTTCTAAATCATCAATCTTCTTTACAAAATTAGTACAACCTTCATCCATTTCTATAGTAGTAGCATCCGCACCTCTTAGATTCTTTATAAACTGGAGAGAACCTTTCTCATACCCATGGGCATCCTCTTCACAATATGCGAAATATTCTTTTTCATAAAAGTTAGAAGTTTGACCATCATCACCATAATAGCAATAGTTACCCTTAAACAACTGGCTATTAGGAAACTTTAATGTCATTAGTTTGTGGAAATCATCCACTATCTTTACTTGCTCCTTAAAAGCAGTATTTTTGTAAAATTTATCGTATTCTTGTTTATTAGCAAATTCTGTAGATACTTGTTGAACAGATGCACAAGATTTACTATATCCATAAGGCATATTCTGATATTCCTCAAAATTAGTAGTAAGCTTAATACATTTGGTATATCTGCTATCATCTAAACATTTAGAATAAGCTTTTCCTGCCTCCCAAGATATTGATTGTGCTTGCCAATTTATTTGTTGCTGACAACTTTCTTGTACATATTGAAATGTATTTTGCCTAATACCTTGATGAACAATACATACACCACTACCCTCACTCATATCCTGTTTCAAGAAATGAAGTAACAGCTTATCCTTCAACATATTGGCAGCCTGTTCTGATACTTTTTTCTTGAGGAATTGCTTTCTTCCATAGAATCCTTGAGCAAAGCCCTCAACACTATAGAAACAATTTTGAAATTGCTTTTTTATTCCCACTGAAATTTGATCATTTATACAAGTAAGGAATTTGTTGCTGCCAAACATCTGAGAATGGAGTGCCTGATAGTTAAACCCCCCATGAACACTATCAACAGCTTGTTGTAAAGCATCTGGAGGGAAAAAATCTTCAGGGTAAACATATCGTACCCCAGCTCTTACAAGGTCTTCCCACATTTTTATAACCTTACCTAGCTCGTTGCCTTGAGGTCCTATATCACTACCATCTGTTTTGAACGAAGCATACGCAATTTGCTCTAGCGTTTTTCCCTTTGACTTGAAATAATTATAATCTGGATTGCTGCCATCCCAAGTATACTTCCACAAGTTATGCCACTTAATTCCAAACCAACCACACCAAGATGTCTTGTCTTGTGCCTGGTTTTTAATTTTGTCACGTGTATCTGATACTTCCCTAGCTAACTGTTCATCGATATCTGCCCCTTTTGCATGTTCTTGTTGTAGCCTTGACGCATATTGCTCGAAAAATAATCGTGTGATTTCTGCATTATATGCTTCTCTGACTCTATTATCGCTATCAGCAGTTTCTTGAGAATAGACTATCTCTTTTAGATCCCTTGCTATTGATAGTGCCTCAACTGATACTAATGTTACTCTTGACTTCAAGCCTATTGGATTTGCCTTATACAATGCAACACCTGTTGCTACATCAGAGACTAACTTCACACCATTATCAGCTTTATTCCAACTCAACAAGTTGGCAGCTAAAGACAATCCATATAGACTAACACAACCCGCTTTTGCCCACTTCGATTGAGGTATAAAACACATACCAAAATCCCCTACAATACCAACAGTGGAATCAGTTGCTGCATAATAATTAGCATACTCCTCCACATGATTTTGACTAAGAAAGCAATCACCACTTATTGTCCTTGTTACTGGTACAACTACATTACTCATTGTACTACTCACTGGTTTTCCATCAGTTAGCTGATACAATCCCTGATAAAATACGCCACCTGCATACCATTTTGAGCCAGAAACCGCATAGGTATAATAAGTCATACCTCCAAAAGTAGTGAGTAATGCAGCATCATAAGTTGTAACTTCAGTCTTAATCCACTCCTGGCTGTAGTGCTTTGTAATATCATTATCAAATTCTCTATAGCTTGTACTAATACTATAATATATTTGATGTGTTTTAGTACATACAGAATTATCTGGATTACATACTACCCCATATCCTGCCTTAGCCGCCCAAAGAATATCATCATTATGAGTTAAAACTATCTGGGTGGCATAAAAGAAATTGTATTTTGGTATTGCTTTTTGGATACTAATCAGTGTGTTTACATCTTTTTGGAACAATTGTTGGTTATACCCCCGACCTACTTGTCCATTTAAATTTTGCTGCAAATAATCTTTTCCTACTTGAGATAATTTATTACCTTGTAGGTATCCTTTTAGTGTCTCAAGATTTGTATTTAGCCAATTCTTAATAGGCTGCTTCTGTAAATTCTGATTCACATTCTCGCTCAACCGAGGGTGTCCGTTTTTATATCCAGTAATAATGCTTTCATAACCCCATGCCAAAGCAAACTCATGGCTGTCTTGTGTAATCTGAGATAAACCCCTGCCTTGCTGAGTAGAACTTTTAGGGAAATATTGTTCAGCAAGGTTTAATCTCTGTTGGTATTCTTTACTGTAGCATTCAGGTGGTTGCTTTGACATACCACACAAATTACCAACAATCCAGTCTCCCCAGTTGTGTTGATGAAGTATGTCTTGTTCAACAGATGTAAGTAGATTTTGCTTTGTTGCTTCATTTTCAACATCTGCTTTAACAGCATCTATTACATTATTACCATCATAATTTTTTGCCTCAAATAAAGCTTTTAAAACCTTGGTATCTTTTATATGCGATACAATCGTCTTATCACCTGGTTTAATTTCTAACCCACTCATCATATCAAAAGGAGTCAACCCATAAGCATTTTGTTTATTAAATAAAGTCTTCCAGTCTATATTTTGACCACTTAATTTATCAAAAAACTTAGCGATTAGATCATGATTATTTAATTCAAAAAGATAATGTAACACACCACTTCCATCATAGATATCGCTTGAGGTCAAAGCTTGAAGATCATCAATAGATAATGTAGCAATCATGCTAGACATTTCCGTGTAATTTTCAGTGTTGATCCATTTTTGAAAATTATTTTTCGCTTCTTCTAAACTAAAAATCATTTTGTACTCCAGTTTTATATGTTAGCTGAACCCTGTGGCTATTAGCTACAGGGTTCGTTCTTGAAATTACATATCAGCTGAAGACTCTATACATGTTGTGTATAGTGCATCAGCGTCCATATTATCAAAGCTCTCTTGCAGAATACATTGGTTAATACTATCAGTTTTGACAGAATCCCCTTCTGGCAACTTGTCGATTTCCTCTTTTGTAAAAGCAAGAATACTCTCGAATGTACATTGCTCTTCCTCCTTATGTGCAAATTCACAGGCTTTCCCTAGAGATTTTTGCATATTCGAATTGATTTTTGACTCATCATTACTAAAGTTTTTTTTGTATATATCAAAACTTTCACCATACTTTTTTAGGTTTTGAGCTTGACTCATCATCTTATAGAATTGAGCAAAGTTTACACCGTATAAACTTGTACTACTAGCTGATTTCATTGCTGCAAAACCAGGCTGATACTTATTACTGCTAAGCAGTTTTGTGTCTATTTGTTTAAACATCTTCTTCAAACTTGGGGCCTGGCTCACTTTATCATCTTCACCTAATGTAACAAACACTCCCATCTTGTCTTTCATAACCATATCGTATTTGTAAGAATAAACCAAAACCGCAAATTTACTTAAGTTTGCTGAGTCAAAGCTATTCTTCTTAATAAATTGCTCAGCAACCATAAACTGATTTTTCGCAAAATTTTCCTTATCAGCAATAGGTAAACTAGAATCCCCAAAGCTTTCAATCAAAGTTTTACAATTTGTTGCTGCTTGAACTTCTGTGTAACTACCTGTACAAACCACATCAACAATTTCTCCAGCTTTAGTTATTCCTAGCTGGCTCAAACCATCTATTGCAGCTTTGCATGAAGGAATGTTAGCACATTCTGTTTCAACACTACTATCAAGTGCAGCATAAACCTCTGCATATTTTTCTATCTCTGCTTTAGTATTACTGTAAGCTGCTTCTAAAGTCTCCTTATCAGTAACATCACCAATACTAGTTTTTTGAGCTGCTACAACTTTATCCAACTTATCTGTAACTGCTTTTTCTATACTTTCTCCAAAGTTGGCAGGTGTCTTGCCTGTAAATTTACCCGCATAACCTTTAGTCTTATCAAGAGCATCTGTCAATGTCTCTACAGTGATATTTTCACTTGTCAATTCATTAACAGTATCAGCAATTCCTTGCTCAACAGTTTCCAACTTAGCTTTGATGATTCCATCACTGAAAAAGTCAGTTACTTGATACTCTGTTGCATCTAAATTAACAGCCTCAAGAAATTTTGCTTTTAATGTACCCTTTAGGGTATCGTCACCTTGTATTCCTTCTATCGCATTATAAAGTGCTGTGATTTTATCTTTTAGAGCTGTTTTATCCCCCTTATTAACACTTCCTAACGTTGTTGCATTCAAAACATTTGCTACGATTGAATCCAGGATTGTTTCTTTTTGCTTCGAAGCACTAAATACTTCTTGGAACTTTTCGTTATTAAATAATGTCTCTATACGACGCACACCACTAGCATCTACACTTTCTAATATATTTGTATCTGCATACTCTAAAAAGTTAAGGATTATATTCGCATTATCACTTTCAAAGGCAGCATCTATAGGTTTCGTTTCGCTATCAGCACTTATGATCCCTTCTATGCCTCCACTACTCTTTAATATTACATTAACAAACCCCTCTTTTTCAAGCTCAGTAGCTCTATGTAAAAAAGATGCACCGAAATTATTTTCTTGACTCAAAAAATCTTTTATAAACTCTTTCTCCTTTGCAATATTTAATATTGCTTCTAGCAAATTACTTTTATCATTAAAAGAATCAATAAAAGAATGCACAAAGGTATTACCTTCAAATCCTTTTGCTAAAAATAATTCTCTTATGCAAGTAACATTTTTAATAGAAGTCAGTATCTCAGATGCACCTTCATTCTCTAGTACAGAGGTTATTGCTAGATTACCAGAGTCATCTTGTATATTCAGTATATCACTCTATGAAGTTAGCGTTAATCCTAATAGATATTCAATTAAGTCTTTATGACCCAATTCGAAAGCCACATGAAGTGCTGTAGCTCCAGTATTAGAATCCTGATATTTTAAAAACTGGGTAACTTCTTTTTGATCACTACCTAATGAAGTTTTGAATGTACTCAGATCAAAATCATCCTCTATTAGTGAATTATATAATTCTTGGTTATTTATTGTCATTTTTATCTCCTTAATTAATTATTGTTAAATTTTTGTTTTAGTTTTTTTTTGCAATTAGATTGCATTATCTTGTTATTGTGTTATTGTAAATTATGCAACTACACCCATAATCACTAGTCCATTATTTCGCTCATCTCATGCTCTCCTTTAAAATTATCAATCATAAAATTTTAATTATTAGTTTTCTGCCCAATTCCATAAACCTGCCAAATCTAGGCTTGGTTCTATTACTGCTCCATCACACAATTCCTGATAAGCCCCAGTACTACCTAACTGCATGCTACTGGCACTACTACAAAACTGATTAACAGCATCTTCTTTATCAGTAGTATCTAGCAAATCTGTAGCTACTTCCTTCAATGGCTTTGCTATTCCTAATTTTAAGTATTCTTGCCTTGCTTCGTTTTGACACTCTACTATCCCTATTGTACCCGAAAGTTGTTTATTAAAATATCCTTTGATTGCATCACATGGACCACTTTTTGAAGATAAAAAAGTACTGATAGCACTCTTAGGAAGATTAAAGATTTTTTTATTTGCATAATCTTTCGTAGAGAGGAATCTTGCCCCATATCTATGCACACCCGAACCCCAAACACTTTCTAATTCCGATTCTTTTTGCATTAGTTCATGTATTTCAGTCAGTAGTTCTGTATTACAACTAGTGGTATCAATTTCCCCTACTTTGTCATATATTTGTTTCATTGTGTGTATATGAGACACCAAATCCACCACCTTCTTCAGAGTTTCATCGCCTAATTGCTGACCTTCCCCACTAGTGCCTTTTTCTCCGTCAGAACTTGTTGCCTTAGGCTCATCCTCTTGCTTTTTCCGCTCATCCCCCTGCCCCCTCTACTCTTCCTGTTTAGGTTTTGCTTCTAGTACTTTTGGTCCTTGACTGATTACAGTACCGTGCTTGTCTTTTGTGATAGATTTATCTGCATTTTTTATGAATGAAGAGTCAAAATCAAATTTCTGTTTGCTTTGATTACCTTGACTATGTTTTTCATCATGAGCTTTTTTTACTAAATTTCTTAATACCATAATTACCTCTATTTTATGTATTAATTAAAATTAAATCTGATACCTGTATTTATGCTATGTATTTTTAATTTAGTTGTATATATATCACCATTATCGTCAGATTTTGTAGAAGTCCTACCTAAATTATAATACCTATAATTAATTAATTCCCAAGATACTTTATTATTGAATTTACAGGTCACTCCAGCACCTATATTGTATGCAAGCTTATTCTTAGAATTCTTCTTGACAAGAGAAACATTAAAAATATCTGCCTCATTTTGTTTTATATCAGCATTCAAATTACTCGATTTATTCCTAGAAATACCCATACCCATATTTATATATGGTGTAAATTTCTCAAATTCATTAAAATCAAAATAGAGATTGGTAAATAGGGCATTTGCACCAATCTTTTGATCAAAATGCATATCTAAAACAGAACCACTATTGTCCTCCTCAGCTACATGGTGCTTGAATTTAAAATTGTGAAAATGATTAACTGCTAACTCTGCACGCACATTATCATCAAACTTATACCCCAGTGCTAATCCAAAAATTTGAGAATTATCTAGTATTCTAGGTTTTAGATATTTACCCTCATCATATTTGTACCCCCCACCTATCTTATTCGTAATACCAACCCCATAGTTTGCACCTATATACACCCCGCTGTTTGCAGGATCTATTGTTTTACAACTTGCCACAGATGGTAAAAACAGCATAGTTGCAACATTCAATGCAAGTATATTTAATGATAATCTGTTACTCTTTCTCATAATACTCCCCTATAAAGTTACTGTTACATTAATCATTGATACGTAAATTGAGATACTTATGAAATGCTACTATAAGGTAAAGAACCTTTGTTTACCTTGGTTTAAACCCACCTAGATTCTCATGCAACCTTTGTGTACAATACACACTATACAACTAAATGCAAGCATTTTTTTTGATTTCGGAGTATAGTATTATTATATTTTATTTTTTATCTCTTGTCATACTTAATTAGCAATACCGATATAGAGGTATGTTATTATGATAAATGTGGTCGCACAATTATCGCATGACAAATCTACTAGAAACCTGGTTACCGAAGTAGGTGGTATCCGGTGTAAAGATGGCAGGAACTTAATCTGGGCTCATGTATAGCATATACCACTAAGATATAGATATTTTAACTTTTTTATTCCGTCATCACGAGATCGCAACAGCGATTGTAGTGATCCAGAGATTGCCACACTCACTCTGTGAGTTCGCAATGACAGGGCAGGGGGGTGGGTTGCCATGCCTGTTGCACAGGCTCGCAATGACGAAAATATATTAATAATATGTCTAAACCTTTGTGGGATATGCTATATGGAACTGCAGGGATCAGTCACTACAATATGAAAGATAGAAATACAAGTAGCAAAAACTACAAGTATAAGAATACTGAAGTGACTGAGGTGGATTAATCCGTAGTAGTATTGAAGCCTCTGTAATAGAGGTGGAGTAAAGAGATTGAGTTAGGCAGTATAATTAATTATTCAACTATAACAGCAATACGATATATGCATTGTAAATCTTGATAAAATTTAATTGTATACCCTTGATTTTTAAAAATATTTTTAACCAAATTTTTCTGATTATAGCCAATTTCCAAAACTATCATTCCACCTTTGTTGAGAAAATTTTTGCCAGATTGTGCGATAATTTTATAACTTTCTAAACCATCTTTACCATCGTTTAGAGCAATGCTAGGTTCAAAATCCTTGACGTTTTTTGGTAAAATTTGCCACTCATCCTTTGCTATATACGGAGGGTTTGAAACTATTATGTCAAATTTTTCCCTTTCGCTTAAAGCATCAAACCAATTGCTCTTTATAAATTTCACCCTTTGACTTAACTGTAAATTATCGGCATTTATCTTTGCTATATCCAATGCTTTATCAGATATATCTACAGCAACACCAAAAGAGTTTTTTAACTCATTTAACAGTGATAAAATAATACATCCGCTACCTGTCCCCAAATCTAATATACGCAACTTTTCGTTTTTTCTATTCTGCAACCTTTTTAATACGAGATCTATAATAAACTCTGTTTCTGGACGAGGGATTAAAACGTTTTTATCAACCTTATAAACTTGTTTCCAAAAATGTTTATATCCCACTATATATGCTATCGGTTCAAAATTTAATCTCCTTTTTACTAATGATATAAATCTATCATAGACTTCTTGAGATATTTCCTTATCCAATTCAAAAATAATTTTCTCAGGCTGGCTTAAGCCTAATAAATGAGCGATTAAAATCTTAGCATCTAATTCGAAAGTTTCGATGTCAGCTTCTCTGAACTTATTTTGAGCTTCCTTAATGAGGTCAGCAACTATAATAGCCCTATTTTTCACCGACAATAGTAGTATCTAGTTTAAGACATTCTGCAAGTTCTGAATAGTTCAAGTCTCCTATTGCATCCAAACCATCTCCACCGATAAATTTGTTTGACTGAAATACGACAACTTGATCAACTAGTTTTTCTTTTATGAATGACGTATTCACCCTTTGTCCTGCCTCTACAAGTAAGTTATTTATACCTAAATCAGCTGTTTTTCTCAAAACTTCATTTAAACATACGCCATCTTTTTCCCTTTTAACTTTAACTATTTCTATGTCTTTATATGGATTTTTCATGTCTTTAGTAGTGAAAATTATAGTTCTTATGTTAGCTGAGGTTTGTATAATTTGAGATTGTTTTGATATTCTAAAATCCGTATCAAGAATAATACGTATGGGGTTGTGATTTACCCTCGGCAACCTGCAAGTAAGTAATGGGTCATCTGCCATTACAGTGCCTATTCCCGTTAGGATTGCATCATTCTTCGCCCTTAGTTCATGTGCTAACAAACGTTGTTTCTCATTGGTTATCCACTTGCTCTTACCATTCTTAAGGGCTATCTTTCCATCGAGGCTAATTGCCAATTTAAGCGTAACTAAGGAGGTATTAGTCAATATCCTTTTCTTAAAACCTCTTATAACTGCCTCACCTTTTTCTTTAAGTATTCCAATTTTTACATCAATTCCCGCCTCTTGAAGTATTTTAACACTTCTGCCGTTTATGGCAGGATTTGGGTCTATTACAGATATAACAACTCTGCTTACCCCTACTTTTATGACTTTCTCTACGCAAGGTATTTTTGCATACGAAGTAACACAGCATGGTTCAAGTGTAATATAAATCGTTGCTCTAGTTAAATCTTCCTTTGCATTATCTATAGCAATATGCTCGGCATGAGGTCTGCCACCGCTTTGAGTTCTTGCAGTAGATATGACAGCATCATTTTTTACTATCACACATCCTACAGGTGGATTAGGGGATGTTTGCCCTAAACCTAACTCTGCAAGTTCAAATGCCTGCTCCATATAGTAATTATCTCTATCCATTGATTGATAGTTATCGTTACTGGATATCTTATTTATACTTTAGAGTAATATGTTTTTTCATCAAAAGTGCCGTTTATCCTATCAACAATCAGGGTAACTGTACAGTCGCCTGTGACATTAACCGTTGTTCTTAACATATCTAAAAGCCTGTCTACTCCTAGTATGACCCCCATTCCTTCAAGAGGCACTCCTATGGATGACAACACCATGCTCATCATAATGATAGAACCACCAGGAGAAGCCCCAGCTCCTATAGCACCTATTGTTGAAGTAAACATTAGAATGATATAGTGATGAAAAGTCAATTCAATACCAAAAATTTGTGCCGAAAATATGGCACAGATAGCTAAATAAATTGCTGATCCATCCATATTAATAACTGCTCCTAAAGGCAATACAAAGGAAGTAGATTCTTTTGAAACCCCAATTTTTCTAAGTTCCATTATTGATGTTGCAACTGTAGCTTTACTACTTGCTGTTGCAAATGCTAAAGATTGTGTATTAGACATTTTTCTGAAGAAGGGAATGGGATTTATTTTTGCAAGTACTAACAACATCACACCAAATAGTATGTATTGCAGAAGGAATGCCCCTGATACAACAAGAATAAATTTACCTAAATGAAGCATTATTTCTATCCCATATTGGGCTATTACACATGAGATTATGGCAAAAACACCATACGGAGTCAGCTGTATAACTAATTGAATCATTTTAAATACTAAATGAGTGCATGAGAATATAAGGTTCTTTACCTCCCTTCCCCTTTCTCCTATTAAAATCAGAGCAAATCCTGTAAATAATGCAAAAATCACTACCTGTAATATATTGCCATCTGCCATAGCTTTGATAGGATTAGTTGGAATGAGGTTAATAAACAAGTCTTTAAGTAGCTTGCCGCTATCCTGATATTTGACAGGATTGCCTAAATCTATAGTTAGACCAAGCCCTGGTTGAAATACATTTGCGAAGATAATACCTATCAACACTGCAAACGTGCTTGTGGACATATACATTAAAAAAGCCCTACTCCCTAATCTTTCAAAAGTACCTGCATCACTAACACTCGCCATACCGTTTAACATAGCAAAAAAAACCAAAGGTACAATAACCATTTTGATCATATTAAAAAACACTGTTCCTACAGGCTCTATATATACAGTATATGGTTTAAAAAATGCACCAAACAAAACCCCCAATACCATTCCCAAAATCACTTTTTGCCAAAGCTTCATCTTTATAGAACTTCTAATTTATTATTCAATCAGATTTTATCACGTTATATGGCAAACCGCAACTGACAAGTTTTACCCAAAATTTCTTGAAGTGTTAGTCAAAGATAGATACAAAGTCATTTTGTAATGAAGTGAAATTTTGTTTTTCTTCTATAGCATAGATCATTAAGATATAGACGTTTTAACTTTTTTATCCCGTCATCACGAGATCGCAACAGCGATCGTGGTGATCCAGAGATTGCCACACTCACTCTGTGAGTTCGCAATGACAGGGCAGGATGGTGGATTGCCACGCCCGTTGCACAGGCTTGCAATGACGAGAGTGTATTGCATAATATCTCTACCTTTCTTGCCTAAGCTATAGGAAAATCTATAGCAAAGAAAGGTTAAGACAAAGGAGAAAATGTAGTAGCAAGAAATGAAAAGAGCAAAAAAATAGAAAGGGGGTTAGGTGTTTTGTGCAATGTGTAGCAATATATTTATCAATTAATGTAATGAACTCTGTTGGAATATTGTTACCCTTTAGGGTATGGGTTTTTTGACCATCGGTATACACAACAGCTACTGGATGTTCCCCATCTCCTGGTAAGCTAATTCCAATATTAGCATGCTTACCTTCTCCAGGACCATTGACTATACAACCCATCACAGCAATTTTGATAAACTCCACACCTTTATATATCTTTTTCCAATTCATTATATTCATATCAATGTGGTTTTGAACAGTTTCAGCTAACTGCTGAAAATATGTATTTGAAGTTCTGCCACAACCAGGGCAAGCTGAAACCTGTGGTGCAAAATTTCGTATTTCTAACGATTGCAATATTTCTTGACATAGCTTTACCTCAGCTGTTCGAAGCTCACCTGCCTTTGGTGTAATTGAAGCCCTTATGGTATCTCCAATTCCCTCCTGTAGCAATATAGAAAGTGCGACTGTAGTAGCTACAACACCCTTAGTCCCCATACCTGCTTCGGTTAAGCCAAGGTGAAGAGGATATGCAGTTCTTTTAGACAATTCTCTATAAACAGCTATTAAATCTTGTACTTTGCTAAGTTTTGCAGATAAGATGATTTTATTGCTTGCAAACCCAATGTTCTCCGCTTTTTCAGCACTATTTATAGTTGATAATACCACTGCCTTCCGCATTATAAAATCAGCAGGTTGTGGATTGGATTTTTTTGCATTTTCATTCATTAAAGATGCAGCTAATTCTTGATCTAAACTTCCCCAATTAACTCCAATTCTAATAGGCTTATCATATTTAATAGCTATTTCTATTATTTGCTCAAAATTTTTGTCACGTTTCATTTTAAACCCTACATTACCAGGGTTGATACGATATTTATCTAAAGACTTAGCACATTCAGGAACTTCACTTAGTAATGTATGCCCATTGTAATGAAAACATCCAACTAATGGTATCCTTAACCCCTTATTTTCTAAACGTTCTCTTATTCTAGGTACAGCTTTGGCTGCCTCTAAATTATTTACTGTGATTCTAACAATTTCAGAACCAGCGTTATACAATTCTATTATTTGATCTGTAGTAGCATTGACATTCTTTGTTGAAGTATTAGTCATTGATTGTACAACAATAGGGTTGTTTCCTCCTATTGCTACACCTCCAACTTCAACAACTTGTGTTTTTTTCCTAATTATTTTTTGTAGTATCATTCACTTAATTACTTAGTTAATGATCCTGAGGAACAGATATTTTTTGATAAGCCACATTAGAATTTCTTAATATGGTAACTGTTATTCTCGCATCTTTTGTCGAATAAAGAGCATTAGCATTAATATCTAGCGATTCAGTATCAGTTCTTGCTACCACCTCATAAACTTTATCAGCCACAACTCCATGAATAAATAAAAATTTTCTAACCGAATTAGCCCTATCAGCGGAAAGTTCCCAATTACCGTAATCACCAATTGGATTATTACTAGGTCCACTAGTATAACCAGTAATTTGTATTAAATTGGGAGAAACTTTTATAATCTTACTAATCTTGCCCAAAATCCTTTTTGCAAAATCTGTCAACTGTGCACTTTCTCTCTCAAATACTTTATGATTATTCTGATTGTATATAGTAATTTCTAATCCATAAGGAGTATTTTTATAGGAAAGACTTTCGTTTATATCTGCACTTCTTTTTCCTATATCTTGTACTTTTGACTCTATTTCTGCAAAAATCTCGTTATCCATTTCAGAAACATCAATTTTCCTTCCCTTTCTCTTTATATCTACTATATCACCCACTCTATCTACCCCATCTTTTATTCCAATTTTTCTACTATTTTGATTATCTTTTTTTTTGTTCTTTTTTTATTAAAAAGCCAAGGGTCGGCATAAAATATTGTGCTATTGTCTTTAACTTCTTACTTGGTGTAGCAGTTAATAGCCATAATAATAAGAAAAAAGCCATTAAAGCAGTGAAAAAATCTGCATAAGCCAATTTCCATGACCCACCATGAAAATCATTGTGAATGCTGCTTTTTCTTTTTTTTATGATAATTTTATCAGACTGTTTTTTTTTTGCATTTAAGTAGTTATAGAATATTTCATTTTGCAGTATAATTTTCGATTGCTTGCTCTACTTCGTGAAAACTTGGCTTGTATGAAGTAGGGACAACTTGCCTGGCAAACTCAATAGAAATAGAAGGGGGGTAGCCATTTACATGAGCTATAATACCTGACTTTATACATTCTAAAAACTTAATTTCATCTTCTTTAAATTTGGATAAAAAATATCCCACAGGACTTACCAGTCCATATGCAGTAAATGCCCCAATAAACGTGCCTACTAAAGCTGATGCTATTTTAGGTCCTAATATAGATGGGATCTGATCCAACCGATCCCATAGCTGTAATAACACCCAACACTGCTGCTACAATACCAAATGCAGGCAATGCATCTCCCATCTTAATCAATGATTGTGGAATGCTAAAAGCACAATGTTTTCTATTATCTATATCATTTTCCATCATATTTTCCAGCTCACTACAATCTTCAAAGCCTAAAATTATCATTCTGAAATAATCGCAGAAGAAAATTCTTGCATCATATTCTTTTTTTATAATAGAAAAATTGTTAAAAAGCTCACTTTTGTCAGTGTTATCAATATGATTTTCTAATTCAACTAAGCCATTTGAGTGCGAAAATTTAAAAAAGTTAAACATAAACAATAGTATTTGAAGATAATCATCCTTACTATAGGGTGATTTTTTAGTTAAATCCTTCAAAGACTTTATCATACCCTTGCTAACCTCTAAAGGATTCGCAATAATGTAGCTGCCTGTAGCAGCTCCGAGTATTATCAACCACTCAGATGGTTTTAATAAAATGAGTATATTTCCCCCGATTGCTAAATAACCAACAAAAACTAAAACCAATAAGCAAACCAGACCTATGAAAAACATCATCTATATAAAAAAAACCCCTTGGTTTAAGTTAAATTAAATTGATCCTAAATCAAGTTATTTATTACTGTAAAGGTGGAGATAATTGTGCCATAATCTTAGAGATAGCTAGTTTTATTTTGGGTGTAGTTGGTGAAAAAATTTTCAAGATTGAATAGGTCTTCTTATAGTGCATTGGTTGTGCTTATTTGTTTACTCTCATTTTTAGGGCTTACAATCTATCTAGTTAGTTCAGGACCTGATAAAGAAAAACAAGAGCAGTCTGTAAATAAGATTTTGCCTGATAAGATTTATGAAGCTAAAGATGTAAATACCGTCCCTAATATTTCAATAGTAGTTATTGGATTAGGATTAGATAAATCGCTCTTTGAAAAAGTTATGAATTTGCCAAAACAAGTGACTTTAGGATTTTCACCTTACTCTCCTTATTTGGATTATATTTTTTGAGCTAACGCAAAAAAAGGGGAAGGGATATAATAATAAATATACCTATGGAAACTTTACTTACGGGAGCTTCTGATTATTCTTTTCAAGACAATGGTCCGTATGCCTTAATATCTGATTTAGGAAATGTAGAAAATTCTGAAAGGTTAGATTTTGTTATATCAAAGGGAAGAGGATTTAATGGATATTATACGAGTATCTATGATTCATTTACAGATGGGGTAGAGGATTTAGCCTTTTTACTTAATAAAATAAAAGAAACTAAAAAGTACATTGTGTATAACGATCCACGCAAAGTGAAACCCTTTGCCACAATTGCCAGCGAATTAGGAATGCAAGATAAAATAATTAGAGCAGACATACTAATAGATTCTAAGTTAGAGAAGTCAGAGATAAAATCAGAATTAGATGAGTTAAAGAATATTACAGATGCTTATGGATGTGCTATAGGTATAGCTAGGGCGTATCATATTAGTGTTAATCAAGTAGATAAGTGGTTAAAAACAGTGGATAAAGAGGCAAAGTACAATGTAATTCCTCTATCAGAATTCATCAATAAATGTTCCTAATACAATGATGATTATAAAACAAAATGTTTATTATCTAGCATCATTTATTTTAGGGATATTATTAACCTTAGCGTTTTACCCGATTTCTATTTTTCCTTTTGTTATATCTTTTGGTGGATTTTATTTTCTTTTGAAAAAAAATGTTGATAGTAATTTAAAACTCTTTTTACATGGTGTGTTTTTTGGCTATGGATACTTTTTTATTAATTTATACTGGATACCCTTATCGATATATAAAGTTTCAATAAATTTAGAATGGTTATTACCAATCTTATCGATTATTATCCCCCTGCCTCTTGCATTATTTACAGGCATATTTGCAATTTTAACAAAATTTGGAAGACGCAATAGCGTAATTTTTTCAATTAACTTTTCGTTTTTGTGGGTGATATTTGAGTATATAAGAAGTAATGCCTTTTTTCCTTTTCCTTGGGCATTAATTGGTCATTCTGCAACTTCTATGTTATGGTTTTCACAGATCGTTGCATTTTTTGGTGCATATGGTGCAAGTTTATTGCTTGGATTGCTAACAACAAGCTTATTTTCTCAGAACAAAAAATATATTGCATTTAATATTGTCCTTTTTTTCCTTATTTGTATAGCAGGCGAAATGCGTATAGAAAGAAATTCTGTTGATAGTAAGGACAATATAAAGATAAGATTAGTACAGCCTAACATTCAAGAACATCACTTTGGGAATAAAATAAAACAAGCTTTGGTATTTCAGGAATTATCAGAGCTAACTTTATCTGATGGGTTTAAAGAAAAAGATTATATTTTTTGGTCAGAAGCGGCATTTCCTTATCCAATATACGAGAATCAAAATTGGATAAATATGGTCAAAGATTTTGTTCCTCACAAAAAGAATGCTGCTTTAATATTTGGTGCTGATAGTGTAAAACAGGGGTATTATACATCATTGAGTTTTAATTCCATTTTAGCAATTAATGAAGAGAATATGATACTTGGTCGTTATGATAAAAGGATATTAGTGCCTTTTGGGGAATACGTTCCCTATAAAAACAAGTTTGCATTTGTAGGAAAAATAGCACACTCTGTGGGAATGGATGATATTTCAAAAGGCGTGCATAGTAATATAATTGATTTGGGTGACAGGATAAAGTTTTTACCGGTAATCTGCTCGGAATCAATAGTAGATAAAGGTCACTTAAAAGTCTCAAGTCACGACAGTTATAGATTTATACTTAACATTACCAATGACTCTTGGTTTGGAGATAGCTTGGGTCCATATCAGCATTTTAATATATCAAGGGTACGTGCTATAGAATACGGATTACCTGTACTTAGAGTTGCAAATACAGGAATTTCTGGAATAATAGACGTATTTGGGAATGTTTTAAAAGCTACAGAACTTAATACACGAACCATAGTTGATGCTTCTATTCCAGCTAAATTGAAAAATTCGACATTGTTTTATAAAATTCATAATTTTGTTATACCTGCAATTTTTGTGTTATATGCTTTATTTATGTTACACTTGTACGCTTTTAAACAAAATTTACAAAAATCAAGGGAAGTGTTGCCCAAAGATAAATAAGATATTATATCATTACAAAACGATTTTATATCTATCTTTGACTCACACTCTTGAACACACTTTTTCATTCGTGCAACAAAGTTTTGAATCCAACCTTTTATTAAAAAAAAATAATATATTATTATAAAACAGGGGATAGATAAGAGTGCAGAAAAAATGAAAAAGTTGCCCCACCCTAATGATGAAACTGTTATTCCTGAACTTGCTGATAATATACTTCTTCCAAACATTGCAAAGGAAGTAAGTGCTGCATAGTAAGTAGCTGTATACTTTTTTTTCGATACACTGCTAATATACACAACTAAAGCAATGTTACTTATTGCACTTGTTAAGTTTTCAAATCCATTGATTATAGCAAGCAATATTACATTGTGAAACTTCAGTAGCAACAAAAAAGGTAGATTTGAAATCATTGCAATAATTTCTCCTACTAAAAGATTCACCCTCATACTTACCTTATACGTCAAATAACCACCTACTGCACTACCAAGGATTGTTGCCATCAGCCCAATTGTCTTAATTGCAGTTGCTATTTCAATTTTTGAATATCCTTGCTCAACTAAAAATGGCATTGTCATTGCACCTAAATAAGCATCACTTAACTTATAAAATGCTATGAAAAGCAATATTAAAAACCATTTATCCTGCTTTATGAAGTTTTTGATATGTTGTATAAAGCTTGAATAAAGCTTTGGAAAATTTAATTTTGAAACCTTATCTTTTTTATGTTTCCCAAAAGGTGCTAGAATCACAACAAATATACCTGGAATAAGAGCAAGTGACATAATACTGTAAGTTTTACACCAACTTAGATGGGAAGCTAAATAAATACCTCCTGCTCCTGATATAATCATACCAATTCTATATCCATAAATTGCAGAAGTAGCACCTGCACCTTGTTCATTTTGTGCAAATATCTCTATACGGAACGCATCTATTACTATATCCGAAGAAGCAGAGAAGAAAGCTAAAAGCACAGCAGAAATAGCAAAGGCATATGGGTATTTAGATGGGTTTATATATCCTGTTAAAATAATAAAAAAAATCAGAAAAAATTGACTCATTATTATCCAACCTTTTCTTCGTCCTATGCGTCCAGATAAGGAAGAAATATCTGTGTTATCCATAACAGGTGCCCACAAATATTTAAAAGAAAACGGTATAGTGACAAGTGAAACAAGCCCTATATAAGCGATATCAATTTTATAATCTGAAACCAATACTCTAAGAAGAGAAGAAATAAGTGCTACAGGAAGACCGCTGTTAATACCTAAAATAAAAGCAATTGGAATTTTTTTATTTAATTGGTACATAAAAAAAGAATAAAGAATCTGAAAGATATATATTATAATGTAAATTGTAAAGCAATTGCAATATCCGATAGTGATGTATAAAACGGTAGTTTAGATCAAAAACTCAATTATTTAATTAAACAAAGAAACTGTAATGCTCCATAAAAATCAAGCAAGTGAGAAAAGTAAAACTTAATTCTTAGATTTTAAGTTATTTTCGGTATCTGGTATAAGTTTTAAAATTAGCATTCAAGTTCTTTTGCTATATTTATGAGTATTTTTCTAATTTCATCATTTTTATTTCTGTTGATAACATTCATTACATCCTGCATTTCGGCTAAGCTTAGCGTCTTCTTTTGTACTGATTTTGCATTTTTATCTAAAATTTCATTGCATGGTTTAGTATTTGCAATAGTAATTTTTATTTTTGAAACTGCTTTATAGCCAAAATAGACAGCTATTTTATCAAGTATAGTTGTTGTCATCATCTGTACTTCAAGACCACAACAGGGATTTACCACCCCCAGCAACAATGTAGCATCATTAGATTTATTTTTGGAAAATTTCACACCAACAGGTATAGCCTTGTGTTTCAGTTGCTCTCCAACTATTAAAGACCAGTTAGATACCATTTTACAATATATGGCACCATGACGCTCAAAAACATTCTTTATTGCGTTTTCAACATATCCTTTCAACCACATGAAACTAAAGTGGAAACTACGTACATAAATTTTATACTACGATACTAAGCTTTTCTCTATAGCTTTGATTTTATGAGTTAACTTACTTACTTTCCTAGCGGCTGTATTTAACTTTAATACCTTTTTTGTGACTGCTTTCATAATGACAGATTCAGCCTTTCTTAAAGCCAGAATAATTTCATCCATATTTTTAGACTTAATCGCTTCTTCAGCCCTCTTGGAGTATGTTTTAATTTCACTTTTTGTGATTCTATTCCTCAATGTTCTTTTTAAAGACTGCTTATGTGCCTTTATAGCTGATTTATGCTGTGTCATACTTGCCTTGCTATAGGAAAAATAAATTTTACATCCAGAATATAGTTAACCAAATTTTACCTGTTAGTCAAGAAAATTTCCACATTAGAAATGGGATTAACAATAACCTGGGCTAGAGTTAAGGATGGTGATGTGTTGTGAAAACTAACATGGCTATCATCGGTGTTCCTATACGTAAACTCATTTATATCATTTTTGCTATTCTTAAACATAACATATCCTTTAACCCTAATCTCTTTTCCTTATGATTTTCCTTCTTGACTCTTAAGATACTACCACATCATCCTACAACCTAAAAATCCAGCAAGCTATAGAAAACAGAACCTTATGCTTTCGCATTAATTTCAGCTAAATACTTCTCCAGTTGTCTTATAACAGTTCCCACTAAATGATATACCTCTAAATCACTTTCTACCTTAATATTTGCTTGATCAAAGATAGGTTCTCTCTCTTTGCCCATTTTGCTTATAAAGTCCCTTTTATCTTTGACCATCATCAATTCTGGTCTAGTATTTCTTCTGGATACTCGTTCATAAATAGTTTCTAAGTCTACATCAAGCCATATAGAAATAGCTTTTTCACTAATAAATTGCCTAATATTTTCATTCATAAAGCTACTCCCTCCGGTAGAAAGAACAACAGTCCCATAACCGATAATTTCCTTTATCGTTTCTTCCTCTTTTTGCTGAAAGTATTTTTTACCCATGAACTCATGGATATCTGCTATACTCAGTCCCTCTCTTTCTTCTAATATTTTATCACTGTCATAAAATTGAAGATTAAGTTTTTTAGCCAACTTTCTGCCTACAGTACTTTTACCACTTCCCATCATACCCACTAAAACTATCGGTTTAGTAATAACTTCTCGTATCACGTAACTAAAAAATTTAAAAAATATTTACGCCACATTAATAATAATAGATTGTAACATTTTCAAGTTTTATTATTGTAAAATTAAATTTTTGTGAAACTAGCTTCACTCTCTATGTTAGGTAATTAGCATTAGACAATAGTATTATAAGCAAATTACTAATAAAATTTATTGATAATATACTGGACTAATGTGAACTTATAGCCTAAGCTAATAGTGTATAATTATATCGGGGGTGGAGATGGCAGAAATAAATTTGCAAGAATTTTTGAATAATGCACAGACAAATTGGTCTGAGATAGCTGGAAATGATCTTGCAGAGGCAATAAAGGAACTTCAAACAAGTGATTCTGTTTTTAAATCCTTGCAAGAAAAAATAGAAACTAACCCTGAATTTAAAGAGGCAGTGATAGAATCCATACTAAGTAGTTATATGGAGTTGGAGGGCAAAGGTATACAGGGCTTAGAACAGCAAAATAAGCTAGCGGGTGTTTACGAATCTTTGTTCCAAAAAGAAGAGGAGCAATTGTTAACACCAGATTCTGCGATTGGAAAATTTTTACAAAATTCACAAAAACGCAAGGTTTTGAAAGAGGCTATGCAAAGTGCAGAGGGTGTAGAAGTACCACAAGAAGCTATTGGGGATATTGACTATAGTAAGTTTAATTTGCATTTATTAGGCAAGATGGCAAGGTTGTCTGAGGAAGTTGGAGCAGATTTAAAGAAAGAAGAGGGAGTTGGTTCTAAAATCCAAAGTACATTATATGGAGTTGCACAGGTGTGTTTAGCATTAATTGGCATGGCTCTTGCTGTACCAAAAGGTATGGAATATGGAAATGCCCCACTTAATGTCGTTCAGGGAAATTATGCTGGTGCTTTTCTGAACGTAGTATCGGCATGGCAATACGGTGGTGTTCAAGATGTATTGGAGTGGACCCAAAATTACCTAGAAAAATTAGAGAAAAAACCGCAACAAGAGTTCATTCAAACAGCAGGGGAAGTTGCAAAAGAGTTGCAGGCAGTACTGACCTTAGAATCAAAACAAAAGAAGGAGCAAGCGGGAAAAGAGCAACAACCTCAAGATAAGTCAGTACAAGAAAAACCACAACTTGAACACAGGAAGAACTTAAGGAAGGCAAAGAGTTTTATGGAACATGTAGAAACTAGCAGAAAGGTTGCTGAAAATTTACAGGGACAGGGAAGACATTAGGGTTTGTTGTATTTGGTAATTTCAATTTTTAGGTTATTTACATGCAATAATCTTTGATGGATTTATAGAGCAAGCTTTGTATTTGTTTATCAATCTCTAGGTATAGCAAAGCAAGATAAAGACTATATCCAGTGGGGAGAGGGAAGGCATTTTTGTTATTTGAAACGATAATCACTAGAAAATTGTTTTTATACTCAACTAAATATAAAATTCGTGCTATTATTCTGAGGTAATTTTTATATGAATGAAAAAATTGAATTTTACAAAGAAGAAGCTGATTTCTATTTATAAGCAAATCCTCTTACTAAGAAGATTTGAAGAAAAGGCTGGGCAACTCTACGGCATGGGATTGATTGGAGGATTCTGCCACTTATATATAGGGCAAGAGGCTGTTGCTGTTGGAATCAAAGAGGCAATAGAAAATAATGATACTATTATTACAAGTTACAGGGATCATGGTTTTATGCTGGTAGCTGGTAGTTGCCCAAAAAGCATTATGGCGGAATTATTAGGTAAAAGTACGGGTTGCTCAAAGGGCAAAGGTGGTTCTATGCACATGTTTGATTTGGAAAAAGGGTTTTATGGTGGGTATGGTATCGTAGGAGCTCAAGTTTCACTTGGAACGGGACTTGCATTTGCACATAAGTATAAGGGAAACAATCGTATTTCTGTAACTCTCTATGGAGATGGAGCATGTCATCAAGGACAGGTTTATGAATCATTTAATATGGCAAAACTATGGGGACTCTCTGTTTTATATATTATTGAAAATAATAAATATAGTATGGGAACATCTGTCGAAAGATCTTCAAGTACAAAGGAACTGTACAAAAGGGGAGAATCTTTTGGTATATCTGGGAAACAAGTTGATGGTATGAATTTTTTTACAGTGTATGAAGCAGTAAAGGAAGCTACTGATTTCATCAGAAAAAATAGCACACCGTTTTTGTTAGAGGTCAAAACATATAGATATAGAGGGCATTCTATGTCTGATCCTGCAAAATACAGGACTAAAGAAGAAGTAGAAGAATATAAAAAACACCGTGATCCATTGCTTTTAATGAAAAATTTTATTAGTAAAAATAACACAATAAGTGAAGAGGAATTAAAAAGCATAGACAAGGAGGTAAGAGAAATTGTAAGGGAAAGTACAGAATTTGCTCAAAATAGCCCTGAACCCACAGAGGAGGAGTTATATACTGATGTCTATAATGGTGAGTAAGTATTGTATAAATAGAAAGGAAGATAACAAAAGGGTTCAATTAACATGATTAAAATTACTGTTAGAGAAGCACTAAGGGACGCAATGGTTGAGGAAATGCGAAGAGACGAAAATGTTTTTGTTATGGGTGAGGAAGTTGCTGAATATCAAGGTGCATATAAAGTAACACAAGGTTTACTGCAAGAATTTGGAGCAAAACGAGTAATAGATACCCCCATCACAGAACATGCTTTTGCTGGGATAGGTGTGGGGGCTGCTTTTGCGGGATTAAAGCCAATTGTTGAATTCATGACCTTCAATTTTGCCATGCAGGCTATAGATCAGATCGTTAATTCTGCTGCAAAAACCCATTACATGTCTGGAGGTAGTATCACATGTCCTATAGTATTCAGAGGACCAAACGGAGCAGCCACAAGGGTTGGAGCTCAGCATTCACAATGTTATGCAAGTTGGTATGGACATGTGCCAGGACTGAAGGTTATTGCTCCATATTTTGCTGCAGATCATAAGGCCTTGTTAAAAGCAGCTATCAGAGACCCAAATCCTGTTGTATTTCTTGAAAATGAAATCTTATATGGTGATACTCATGAAGTGTCTGAAGAAGAATATGTAGACGAAATAGGTAAGGCAAAAGTTATAAAAAGAGGGGCAGATGTAACAATTGTTGCATTCTCAATACAAGTTAAAATTGCATTGGAAGCTAGTGCTAAACTTGAAGATATGGAAATTGATGCTGAGATCATAGATTTGAGGACGATAAGACCATTAGACATTGCAACCATCATTAATTCTGTAAAAAAAACTAATAGATTGGTCAGTGTAGAAGAAGGTTGGCATTTTGCAGGTATAGGTTCAGAAATTTCGGCACAAATTTCAGAGCAAGCTTTTGATTACCTAGATGCTCCTGTAATGAGGGTGACTGCAAAAGATGTGCCCTTGCCGTATGCCATGAGTTTAGAGAAGTTAGCATTGCCTACAGTTGAAGATGTTATTTCAAAGGTGAAAGAAGTTTGTTATGGTTAATTAGGGATAATAAGTTGACATAATTTATCAAGGTATGGGCATTGTTTTAGATTTCTTGCCAATTGCTCTTTCTATAATACCAATCACCAAAAATAAATAAACATATAAGAATTAACTTTTCTTTTTTACCAATTAACAGAAACTCCCTTAATATCTCGATATGAAGAGAAGTTTGTGTTAAAGTTAAAAAACAAGATTTAAACTTATATATCTATTTATTTTTGGTGATTGGTATAATATGTACATTATCGTTTTCTAAATATATAGTTGTGGTTGGAAATGCCATTTGTGCATTATTATATTCGATGATTCCACTTATTTTGAGAAGAATATCTTGCTTTACCTCCAAATATTGTACCCAATTAGTCGTGCTAGTAAAAGTATAAACCATAAAATCAATAGATGATTTACCAAATTGAACCAAATTAACCACCGTTGTCTGGATAGAGTCAATTGCTTCATGATTTGCCAACATTGTTTTTATATCATCCATGATTTTTTTTACCACTCTGATATCTGAATATCTTACTCCTATTATTTCTCTTATCCTTCTGTGCGACATCCTAGATGCGTTTTCTATTACTATAGAGTTAAATATGGAATTTGGTACATATAGTGGACGTTTGTCAAACGTTCTAATTTTTGTCAACCTCCAACTAATGGATTCAATAGTCCCCTCTATGTTTTTATCAGGTGAACGAATCCAATCACCCATTTCAAAAGGTTTATCTAAATACACCAAAGTTGCACCGAAAAAGTTTGCAAGTAAATCCTTAGAAGCAAACCCCACAATTATTCCACTTACGCTACCAAATGCTAATAATCCACCGATGTTAATTCCTGATGTCTCCACGATTGTAAGTAATCCAAAAGCAACTGCTACTATTTTTGATACCCTACATAAAGTACCTATGGGGACATTTGTCCCTTTATTTAACTTACTTTGTTTTTTAGAATAAACTTCATATTGGCTAATGATATTTAATAGAAACAGTACTATCAGAGATATGAAAATGACTTTTCTTACTAACAAAACAGAATGTAAAATATCAAAATTTAAGAACTTATTTATTAGTACAATGATATAGGAAAATCCCAATATCCAAATTAGAATTCTTATGGGGGTTTTAAGGGCATCAATAATAATATTATAGATGTTTTCCGTTTTTTTCTCTGCTTCAAATTTATTATAAAATTTTTTGAGGATAAAATTTGCTAAAAAAACTACTAAAAGTATGACTAGCACCTCTACCATGAGGTAGGTGAAAGTTTCCTTAGTCCAGAAAAAACTCGAAACAAAATCTTTCAACATATCCTTTATTTCTTGATATTAGATTCGCAAAATTGGGATAAACATACCTCTTAATGATTCCATTCCTATACCTTATGTTACATCATTATTGGACAAAACGTTAT
>CAZJPD010000005.1:0-589 GCA_964547795.1 uncultured Candidatus Midichloriaceae bacterium
TACTACCTTCTCTACCACTGGGTCTACCCTATCCGCTATTATTGGCTTCTTACGACTCATCTCTAATAATGCTTCTTCCCCCCCATTCTCATATAGCTCTTGATGTTGCAAACAGTGAAGCTAAATCCTATAATAGCTGTCTCTGCTATATCCCATCGTTCTGCATGCTGCTGATACATTCCCTAATCTTTTTGCTAACTCTAGCAACTCTATCTTTGGTTTTATTATTTTTTGGTTCAGATTCTTTTTTCCCTCCAATTATATTTGTTATTTTTTTTATCATTGTACGATTAAATTTCAACTAATACAGATCATGCAATTTTTATATGTATTTTTCCAAATCCTTTCTGTTTTGAAATTTTTTCATTGTTTTTTTTACTTTCTATATTTCAACACCATCTTCCTTTTTTCTCTTTTTGTCAAAACTCCAGTTACATTTTATCTATGTTTTATGAATATTTCCAATTAAAGTCAACAAACAGGATTGACTTTTTAATTTTTGAAATTATCATCACCTGCATCTGCTAGATACTCCCCATCATGATGATAAACGTGTATAATTTTCAAAAAGAAGAGACCCTTTATCATG
>CAZJPD010000005.1:599-1317 GCA_964547795.1 uncultured Candidatus Midichloriaceae bacterium
TTCTTATGATTCTTCTCATTTGAAATATATGTGCTAAATGGATTCTTTTTTGTATTATTCAATGTCATCTGTAAATTACCAGTGACTTTAGCAGTTTCTCTAATCTTTTTTATATATCTTCCATTATGATTAGGATTTTTGGAATGGTGCAAAGCGATTGCCTCATTCCAATTTCCAGTCTTTGAGAAATTTTGAGACAAATAATAAGCAGAATATCCAACATTATAATAAGGTGTAATCATTTGCTCGATGTTATCAAAATGTTGTTTGTGGTACTTATAATTTATCTGAGTACAGCCAACGTCTATACTTTCCTGTCCATTGGCTATATACTTTTTTAGAAACATCACCATTTCCCTTTTATTTTTAAAAAACTTTGATTTGCCACCTATATTTGCAGCCCATGGCCATGGCTGTAATCTTTTTGAATTTTCATCCCATTTACCTGATTCTACTAGAGATATTAAATATAAAAAGTTTTTAGGAATTTTGTATTTTTTTTTCAAAGTACTTAACAGTATTTAAACAATATACCGAGTCCGAAGTAGAGTTACTCGATGCATTTAACATGAGTACTTGCATAAAGCAGAATATAGCAATCAGCATAAATGTATACTTTCCACTAATTTGCATTATCTAATCTCCTTTCTTTATAAAAAAGATAAATTCCTACGGGAATAAATAGTACATATAAAATACCTATAATAGGTAATAATAT
>CAZJPD010000005.1:1327-14175 GCA_964547795.1 uncultured Candidatus Midichloriaceae bacterium
CCCATAATAATCAATACAATATTAATTTTTTCTCTAGGAATATTAATTTTTTTTGCAGAATAAATTGGTAATTTACTTACCATTAAAAATCCTATTGTCATCATGTAAAATGCCATATACCAATAAGAAAATGGGAATATGCTTTTTCCTAAAAGTTCAAAAGCACACATCAGCGGTATAAGTAATAACCCAGCAGCAATTGGCATGGGTAACCCCATAAAAAATTCATCGCTATTACCACTTCTTTTATTTTTACTACTGCTTGAAATCTGTACATTGAATCTAGCTAATCTAAGTGTAGAACAAGTAATATAAAATAATACTACAGTCCAACCTATACCTTTATACGGAATTTCTTTAAGTGACCATAAGTAAATGGTTATACTAGGTGCTACTCCAAAACTACATACATCTGCTAGTGAATCTAACTGAGCACCGAATTCACTTGTGGAATCCAATAATCTCGCAATCCTTCCATCAACACCATCTAAAAAAGCTGCGATGGCAATCAATGCTACTGCTATATTAAACTTGCCATCCAAAGAATATCTAATAGATGTAACACCCAAACACAATGCAAACATTGTAACAATAGACGGAACTAACTTCTGTATCGGAACTGTAAGTTTTTTTGCTGATAAAGACATCTAATGTCTACATTAACTTTTTTCTTTGGTAACAACCTTTGCTTTTTGGACTGTTTTAGATTGTACGCTGGATTTTGAAGCAGTTTTTGTAGTGTTACTTGTAGCAAGTTTTGCAATACTAGCTTGTGGTTTATCTTCTGTTTTGGCAATAACCGTTTCACCCCCTATCATAGTTTGCCCCTCTAAAACTTGCACCTTGATATGATTAGGCAAATACAAGTCAACCCTGCTTCCAAATCTTATTATTCCAAATCTTTCACCAGTTTTAACACTCTGATCTTGTTTTAAATCACAGACGATTCTTCTTACTATAAGTCCGGCAATTTGCACTACAAATATTTTTTCTTTATTTTTCGTTTCAATCAACATAGACTGTCTCTCATTATGTTCACTAGCTTTATCAAGTGAAGCATTAAAAAATTTGCCATGATGATAGTGTAATTTTTTAATCCTCCCAGTTATAGGAATTCTATTGACATGTACGTTAAAAACATCAAGAAAAATGCTTACTTTTGTAACTTCCTCATTTGTATCAGCTATTTCTTTAGGTAATTTTGCTTTGCTTATCTTTTGCACTATTCCGTCTGCAGGGCTAACTAATAAATTTTCCCCGACAGGTATTATCCTATTTGGATCACGGAAGAAGAAAATACACCATGCAGTCAATAAAACACCAATCCAACCTAAGGAAGCAGATAGTGTAAAAAACACGATTGTTGCTAGTGCAAATATACTTATAAAAAAATAACCCTCTTTATGAACATTTGGTATAAACTCCCTCATAGACTCAGACATAATCTTACAGACTAACTTTATATATTTTTAGTATATCCAGTATATACCACAAACAACTCAAATGGCAAAAACTTTCTAGGTCCATTAGTATTTACAACCTGAGTTCGAGTCAAAAATATAACTAAAAAAGGCATATACAAAATCAAAAAATAATTCACTACTTCATAGTATCATACTTTTACTGAATCTTCAACATTGTCTGACTCATCTCCAAACCCTATAGCTTCAGCTAACTTTTTGTATGAGTTTTTAATATTGTCTTGCTCATTGTAATTTTGAGTTATGAATTTATTGATCCCATCTATATACTTTATAGCTTCATCTATAGCTGAATCAAAACCTGCTTTATATGCCCCAATTCTGATCATATCTTCCATATCAGTATATTGAGAGATTAAGTTCTTTGCTCTGGTTACTATTTTATTTTCGTACTCAGTGTTGCACCTTGGCATAGTTCTTGAAATACTGTGTAAAATATCAATAGCTGGATATATTCCACGGCTTGCTATTTTCCTGTCAAGCCTAATATGTCCATCTAGTATCCCTCTAACAGCATCTGATATAGGTTCATTATGATCATCTCCTTCTACCAATACACTAAAAAATGCCGTTACATCGCCTTGTCCTTTTGCACCAGGACCAGCTCTTTCCAACAATTTTGGTAGTTCGGAAAATACGCTTGGTGTATATCCTTTAGTGGTTGGGGGTTCTCCAACTGAAAGACCAATTTCCCTTTGTGCCATAGCAAACCTTGTAATGCTATCCATAAGACACAACACATTTTTACCACGATCCCTATAATAGTCGCATAAGGTCATTGTAAGGTATGCAGCTTGTTTTCTTTTTAGTGCTGATTCATCTGATGTTGAAACAACTACGACTGCTTTGCTCAGTCCTTCTTCGCCTAAATAGTCTTCAAGAAATTCCTGTACTTCTCTTCCTCTTTCACCTATCAAACCAATGACCTTAATGTCAGAATCAGCATATTTTGTAAGCATTGAAATCATCATTGATTTTCCTACACCAGAACCAGAAAAAATACCCATCCTTTGCCCGTAGCAACAGCTTAAAAAGGTATTTATTGATCTGATTCCCATGTCCATTTTCTCGTTTACTTTACGCCTTAGGTATGCTTTAGGAGGAGAATTGTGTAACTGATAAGCCAGGTTTCCATTTGGTAAGGGACCTTTTTCATCTATTGGCTCTCCAAAAGAGTTGATGACTCTGCCCAGCCAATCTGGGGATGGATATACAGATTGATCATGAGCCATAACATGCACAGGACACCATATTCCTATTCCTTCAGCTGAATCGTAAGTCATAAGCAAAGCGATTTCTTTCTTTATTCCAACTACTTCAGAATATATTTCTTTCCCGTTCTTATTGACGATTTTACATCTTGAGCCTATGCTGACTGCAAATTCAATGCCTATTGCTTCAATCAATAGTCCCCTCACAGAACTAACCTTGCCTATAACACAGGATTCAGAAATAAGTTTGATCTCGTTAATTATACCCTTTAAAACATTGGACATACGAAGCTACGTAATATAACTTACATAAAAGCATATTTTCATGATTTAACAATATATAGCCTTCAATGGAAATAAAAATTTTTCAAGTAGAGAAATTAGATGAAGGGTTGAGGTTGGATAGATGGTTTTACAGAAATATACCCTCTATGCCATTTATCATAGTAGCAAAATTAATAAAGAAAGGGCAGATTAGGCTTGATGGAAAAAGAGTGAAAATCAACTCACGTATAAACTTCAATCAGAAAATTAGAACTCCGATAATAGAATTTGAAGAACAAAAAAAACAGTCAGTTGTAATTCCATATAACTTTAATAGCATAAAGGAAGAAATACTAAAATCCATTATATTTGAGGATGAGCATCTAATGGTGTTAAATAAACCTTATGGTTTATGTGTTCAAGATGGAACAAATGTTAAGACATCAATAGATCGCATTTTTAAATTAGCAGACATCGAGGCGAAGATAGTTCACCGAATTGATAAGGAAACCACAGGGCTGTTATTACTAGCAAAAAATGCTCATACGGCAGCTGAAATCAGTAAATTGTTTAGAGAAAAGAAAATCACAAAGAGATATTTGGCAATTTTGTGTGGTATACCTAATAAATCAGAAGGTGTAATTGAATCCATCATTAAAAAAGGTGATTCTGAATTTCTCAAGGAACAACAGGCATGCACAAAATTTCGTATTCTTGCTAAATATAAAAGTATGTTGTCTTTAGTGGAAATAACACCACTAACAGGTAGAAAACATCAAATCAGGTTGCATGGACAGGAAATAGGTCATCCTATTCTAGGAGATTCTAAACATAAATATCATGGCGATAAAGATAAAATTTATAAACACACTCATTTGCACTTGCATGCTCATTCCCTAAAATTTATCTTGTTTGGTAAAAAATATAATTTAAAAGCAGAATTACCAGAACATTTTCTTGATACTATGAAGAGGTATTTTGCAAATCAGAATATCAAAAAATATGACTTCTAAGAGAATTGCCATATATCCTGGAACTTTTGACCCTATTACCTTAGGGCATCTCGATATCATTAAGCGAGCTTCTGTTTTGTTTGACAAGTTAATAGTTGCAGTTACTACAAATCTATCCAAAAAACCTTTATTTCTTGTAGAAGAAAGAATTGATATGATAAGGGGGATGATAGATAATATAAAAAATATAGAGGTAAAATCATTTGATAGCTTACTCGTTGACTTTGTAAAGAAAGAAAAAGCCACAGTAATAGTACGTGGACTAAGAGCTGTATCGGATTTTGAATATGAGTTCCAGATGTCTTTTATCAACAGAACTCTTTATCCGAATGTTGAAACGATTTTCTTACCAGCTACTGAAAACGTGCATTTTATATCATCAAGTTCTGTGAAAGAAATTACTAAACTTAAAGGAAACACCGAAAACTTAGTACCAAAAAAAGTGCAAAATAAACTGATTGAAAAATTCAAAAATGAATAAATTATTATTTTTTTTAAGCTTTCTCTTTATATTAATAATTCATTATTCATATGCTGAGACTGGCGTAGTAACAGGATTACCGATCCCTAGATATGTGAGTTTAAGGAGTGATAAGGCTAAATTACGTGTAGGTCCTGGCAGGCAATACAAAACGCCCTATTTATATGAGTGTAAAAATTATCCAGTAAAAGTTATTGCAGAGTTTGATAATTGGCGAAAAATTGAGGATATTGAAGGGACTAAAGGATGGATGCATAGGAGTCTATTGAGTGGTGTAAGTTATGCAATCATCAAGGATAACAAATTAGTTGCCAGAAAAAATCTTGCATATAAAATAAATAATAACCAAGGCTTGATATTTGAAGCTCCTGACGAAAATTCCGTCCCTATAGCTAAAGTTGAGTTTGGGGTGGTAGCTAAGATAATTAAATGTAAAAGTGAATGGTGTAAAACCAGTATCAAAAATTTTACTGGCTGGATTAGAAAGGTTAATTTATGGGGAGTAACTGATAACTAAGAGATTAAAAGTTTGTTTCGCAAGCGATCATGTAGGATATGAATTAAAGCAGAAACTCATAACCTATATAGATTATATAGAAGATGAGATGGGGCTTACTGTAATTGACTATGGTACAGATAGCAAAGCCCCTGTTGATTATCCTGATTTTGCTAAAAAGTTGCTGACAGGTATTGGATCAGATGCCATTGATTTTGGTATACTCATTTGTGGTTCAGGTATAGGCATGTCAATATATACTAATAGAAACAAATCTGCCAGAGCTGCTTTATGTTACAATACGGAATTGGTAAAGCTAGCTAGAGAACACAACGATGCAAATATATTGGTATTAGGAGCAAGGTTTACATCATTTGAAGATTCAAAGGAAATGGTGAAGGTATTTTTAACGGCAAAATTTCAAGGCGGAAGACATCTTATAAGGGTGCAGAAGATTTAACAAAGTCCCCCCTTTTTTATCCCTATTTTTATCTGGTTGTCAATGTATTGTATTAAACGCTATTGTATAATGTATTAAGCTTTTACTGGAGGATTGAAAAGAAAATTTGAATGTTATTGAATGTTAAAAAATGGTTCTGTGGTGGGTCTGGGAGGACTCGAACCTCCGACCTCACGCTTATCAGGCGTGTACTCTAACCAGCTGAGCTACAAACCCATTATTAAGGTAAAGTGTATTTTATACCACAGTTTTATACTACAGAAATAAACGTACGGTTTTTCTTTCTTGTCGAAAAACTCACCTTCCCAGAAGCAATAGCAAAAATTGTGTGATCTTTACCTATCCCAACATTAGAACCTGGATAGAACCTTGTCCCACGTTGATGCAAGATGATGTTACCTGAAATTACAAATTCTCCACCAGATTTCTTAAGCCCTAGTCTTTTGCTATGCGAATCTCTGCCATTTTTAGAACTACCACCAGCTTTTTTTGTTGCCATTTTACTTTTCTTCTATTCCTGTTATTTTTAAGATAGTGAAATTTTGTCTGTGTCCCTTTTTACGTCTGTAATTCTGCCTTCTCTTCTTCTTAAATACGATAATCTTCTTATCTTTTATCTGTTCCAGCACTTCTGCTTTTATCTTAGCAACTTTAATATGTGGTGTACCTAGTTTTATCGATGTTCCTTTCCCCATATCATATAGGGCTAATATTTTATCCAAAATCACTGTATCACCATGCTTAGCTTCCAGCCTTTCTGTTTTTATAATATCACCTGCTCTAACATGATATTGTCGACCACCTGTTTCCACTACAGCTAACATCTTACCTTCCAAATTCGTTAAAAATATGCTTTCAGTTCTTTTTATACAAACAAAATCAATCAAAATCAATTAAAATAACATGCCTATAGCTTTTTATATAAACAAAGTAACACGCTCCGTCACTGACTATAACATAAGACAGTTAGACGAAATATTATATTATAAGTAAATCTTACTTAATAAGTGAGCAAAAGATTGGGCTGCAAATGGATATCTAAGAGTTAATTTTTGCTTTTTTTCAATAGGTATCATTCTTCCTTTTTTTCATTCTCTTCTTCATTTTTTTGTCTCCGTTCATCAATCCCCTTTCTAAAAGACCTGATTCCCTTTCCCAATTCACTCATTACTTTAGGTAGCTTTCCAGCTCCAAAAAGAACAAATACTATCAGTAATATTAACAGTAACTCGCCAAATCTACCTGACATCTAAAAATGCACTTGATAAAACAACCTTTTCAGTGAATACTACTGTATCTAAAAATATTATATAAGCAAGCTTATAAACAATAATGTTTTTTCAAGATATAATTTTTAAACTTCAAACGTATTGGAGTAATCAAGGATGTGTTATTTTACAGCCACTTGATACTGAAGTAGGTGCTGGAACATCTCATCCTGCAACCATGTTAAGATCATTAGATGATAATGAGTGGAACGTTGCATATATACAACCTTGTAGAAGACCAGCTGATGGTAGATATGGAGAAAATCCGAATAGAATGCAATACTATTATCAGTTTCAAGTACTTATGAAGCCATCTCCAGATGATATACAGAAAAAGTGTGTTGAAAGTTTGAAGTTACTAGGAATTGACAAAAAGTTACATGATATAAGGTTTGTACATAGCGATTGGGAAAATCCTACTCTGGGGGCATGGGGATTAGGTTGGGAAATATGGTGCAATGGTATGGAAATAATACAGTTTACTTATATGCAACAAGTAGGTGGTATTTCCTGTAAACTGATTCCTGCTGAAGTTACTTATGGTCTTGAAAGATTAGCAATGTATATACAGGATAAGGATAATGTTTGGGATTTGGTGTGGAATTCCAGTGGTATTACTTACAGAGAGATTTTGCTGAAGCAGGAAAGAGAGTTTTGTAGATATAATTTTCATGGTACAGACACTCAAATACTGATCAAACACTTTCAGGATTATGAAAAGATTGTTACCCAATTAATAGATGAGGGGCTGTTATATCCAGCCTATGATTACTGTTTAAAAGCCTCGCATTTGTTTAATATACTTGAGGCTCGTGGAGTTTTAAGTGTTACTGAAAGAGCTTCTTATATAGCTAGGGTTAGAAAATTAGCAAAAAGCTGTTGCTTAAAATTCTCGAGATCAAATATATAAAATGCATACTTTACTTTTCACAGAGAGTCTACCACTCTCAACCTAATTTGGTATAGCATATACAACTAAAGTATAGATATTTTAACTTTTTTATTCCGTCATCACGAGATCGCAACAGCGATTGTGGTAATCCAGAGATTGCCACACTCACTCTGTAAGTTTGCAATGATAGGGCCAGAAGGGTGGATTGCCACACCTGTTACACAGGCTCGCAATGACGGGGATGTGGGTTGTAGGCTCGCAATGACGAAAAATATATTAATAATATGTCCAAACCTTTGTGTGATAAGCTATAACACTGCCATGGTGTAACGAAAGAAGTTTTCCAATAAAATACATGCTACAATAAGGTCATCTACTTGGTTTCTCTTTTTTCTTTTAATATTTGCTTCTTTTAACAGGGTATTGGCAAGTCTTGTAGTAAATCTTTCGTCACTTAGAATAATTGGCATATTGACTTTTGCATCTAGCATTTTTGCGAATTTCACAATATTTTCAGTACCTTTTGTAGTACTGCCATCCAATTTCAATGGCAAACCTATTATAATAGCGTTAATATCCCTATCTTGGATAAGCTTAAACAAATCATTTAAGTTTTTGTGTATTTCTTTAAAAACCATTAGTGGTATTGCCAAGCTAACTTCACTATTATATATCGCCAAACCTGATTTTTTTTCTCCAAAATCAATTCCTAAAACTTTAAAATTTCTTAATTTATTTAATGGAATTAGAAAATCATCTTTACTTTCATATATCATATAGTAAAAAGGTATCAGTCTAATCAAATTAGAGATATATAGTGGATATTAACAAACTTGAGGTAAAAAGGATAGCAAAATTAGCAGGTTTATCTTTCTCTGAAAAGGTTTTAGAGTTATACCAAAAAGATTTGATTAATATAGTGAATTTGTTTGATAAGTTGAAAGAAGTGAATACAGATGGAATTGACCCGTTATATAATGTGATTGATGATAACCTTAGATTAAGAGAAGATAGGGTTGTAAAGGATAATACTAGAGAGGAAGTTATGAAAAATGCTCCTAGAAATAAGTATGGCTTTTTTGTTGTTCCAAAGATGATTGAATAATATGCCTTATCATATTTTAGTTGTTGATGATGATGAAGAAATCAGGCGACTCCTTTCAGAATATTTACAAAAGAATGGTTATATAGTCAGTTTTGCTTCCAATACCAAAATTGCTGAGGTGTTATTGGGTATATTTCGGTTTGACCTGATAATATTAGATATCTTAATGCCAAAGGAAACAGGGTTAGGCTTTTTAAAACGTAGTGTCACTATTGAACCTCCTGTTATAATGCTAACTGCATTAGGAGATGTGGATGATAGAATAAACGGTTTAAAAAGTGGTGCGGAGGATTATATAGCAAAGCCATTTGAACCAAAGGAGTTATTAGTTAGAGTTGAGAAGTTAATTGCAAGATTTAAAAAGACTTCTTCGATGGAAAAAAAGGTAAAATTTGGTAATTATGAATTTGACTTAGAAAATAAAAATTTATTGAAAAATAACGAAAATATACCTTTAACCACTAATCAACGTGATTTAATGACAATTTTTGTAAAAAATGTAGGCGTTGTTATTTCGAGAGAAGAAATTGTAAGACAGCTAAATGATGTCAATATTAGAACAATAGATACACAAATTACAAGGCTTAGGGGTAAAATAGAAAAAAACCCAAAAAATCCAGAATTCTTACAAACTGTTAGGAATGGGGGGTACGTGCTGTGGGGATAGGTTTTGAATAAATAACCTGGAGATTCACCTATAGCTTATCGCACAAAGGTTTAGACATATTATTAATATATTTTCGTCATTGCGAGCCTGTGCAACAGGCGTGGCAATCCATCTTTACGTGAGACATTTCCTGGATCACCACGATCGCCGTTGCGATCTCGTGATGACAGAATAAAAAAGTTAAAATATCTATATCTTAGTGGTATATGCTGTATATAATTTGTATATATTATGTCAACAGAAAAGTAAGCAGAAGTAAAGAGTTTTTAAGATAAGTGATTCGTAAAGATTATTGTAAATTTATTTATAGCTAGTTTTACTTACAACTGACTGTATTAGAAATGAGACCTAATCAAGAAATTTACAAGAAGAGCAATGGTACTAGTTGCTTGTATCACAAAAAGACCAACCATCCACTTAACAATATCGGATTTACCTTTGGCGACTTCTGCAATAACATCCTTTCTGAGAGCATCGATATTAGCCTTAGTATCTTTTTAAGAGCATCGATATCAGCTTTGGTATCTTTTCTAAGGGCTTTAATTTCTTGCTTTATAAGAGCTATTTCGGTATCAATTTTGTTAAATCTTTCAGAGACTTCTTGTTTATGTTCACCAAATTCCTCCTTAAATCTAAAAAGCTGATCTTTAGTGACTAGCTTAGAAAGGTCATAGTCACGACTAAGAACCATAGAAGAGACAATTTCTTCAGCAATTTTATTTTCAAGTCCAGCATCATGGAGTCTTTTTACGGCAGCATGAGTGTCAAAATTAACTAAGGTTTGTATATATTAAGCCCTCTTTTTGTCTTTAGAGAAATATTACAATTAAAGAAGGTAATTTGCAAGCTAACTGTCAGTACTACTGTTGTTCTTTTATTTTGTTCTTTTATTACTTTATTCTATAGTGTAATGATCCCCAAAAATCAAACCAGTGAAAAAAAGACTTTTATGGTATAAAAAAGGGAAGTATTGCCCAAAGATAGATAAGGTGTTATAGTCAATTAGTATAATGAGTTGACATATAAGTTTAAATTATTTAGGAGATACTCCATTGTCATATAGTTGTGCTATTCTTTTGTATGTAATCAATAAAAAAAGGGTGTATTTTGACATATAAGTATAAAAAGCAACCAACAAATAGACAATTAAAGGTTTCTGAATTAATTAGACGAGAAATTGCTATGATTTTTACGACACTTGAGGTATATCATCCTGCACTAGAAGATGTACCCTTGACTGTGATTGATGTAAAAACAAGTGCAGATTTAAAGATTTCGACAGTCTTCATCCACTCTATCAAACCCAGTATAGATGATGAATTGGCAAAATTTTTAAATTTTTTAGCCCCGGAATATAAAAGGAAACTTACTAGTAGAATAAAACTAAAATACATCCCTATAATAAGATTTATCGTTGATAAAAACATTGATAAGAAAATTAGCATGGAAAAAGTTTTACAGGAAGTTTTATTTAACGACAGATAGAATCCATAACAAAATTAAAAATAGACTTTTAATTGATACTAATATATATAAACTTGTATGCTCATTCCTCGGTAGCTCAGTGGTAGAGCAAACGGCTGTTAACCGTTCGGTCGCTGGTTCGAATCCGGCTCGAGGAGCCACTTTTTTGTTTGATCATCTTATCATGTTAATTTGTTGGAATCTCAATTCTATATTTTCTAGGTTAGAGCATTTAAAAAAAGTGATTAAGCAAAATAATCCTAGTATACTTTTGCTACAAGAAACAAAGTGTATTAGTGCTAAATTTCCCCATGAAGAGCTTGAGGATTTAGGATACAACATAGAGGTTTTTGGTCAAAAAACATATAATGGCGTTGCCATTTTAAGTAAATACCCCATTGAAGATATTACAATGGGATTGGAACAGTCTAAGGTTAATCAAGATGCTAGGTATATAGAAGCAACTGTTGCAGTAAACGGCACGTGTTACAAGATCATTTCTGTATATGTACCAAATGGTGGTGAAATTGATTCTGAGAAATTTAGATATAAACTGGAATTTTTTGAAAGCCTATACAAAAGGTTGGATTATCTCAAAAATATGGAAAAGAACATTATTGTAGGGGGTGATTTTAACGTAGCTCCTGAGGAAATAGATGTGTATGACCCAAAACAGAGGTGTGGAAAAATACTATTTCATATTGATGAAAGAAAATGGTTTCGCAGAATATTAAATTTGGACTACATTGATACATTCGGGGAATTTAATCCTGATGTTCAACAATTTAGTTGGTGGGACTATAGAGCAGGTAGTTGGCAACATAACAAGGGTATGCGTATAGATCACATTTTAGTTTCACCAGCAGTAGCTGATAAGATAACTCAGACCGGAGTGTTGACAGAACCAAGGGGATGGAAAAAACCATCTGATCATGCCCCTATTTACATTAAGGTGGTGGGGAAGCCTACTATAGTTAATTGTGCTAATTAACCATAACTTATTTGTGGTAATTGGTATTACTCCATATTCCCTCTAATCTGAGCTAACTTAAATGGATTATATATGAGATGATTTTCTCCATATAATCAGAAAATACTGCCCCCATATACTGCAATGTGAATAACATTGTGATAAAGACAGAAATAATTTTAGGCATGAATGAAATTGTTGGTTCTTGAATTTGAGTAAGAGCCTGTATAAGTGATATGATGACCCCGACAACTAATGCTACTAAAAGAAGGGGTAGAGAAAGCTTTAGTAAAACTATCAAACTTTCATATGTTATTTGAAAAATAGTGTCAGACTCCATCTTAATTTAATCTTGTTTTTGACTTTTTATTCTTATTGTTAATATAAAGTGTATAAAAGTCTATAGGCGATATATATAATGGCAAATATCCTCCATCCCTTGTGAGGTCTGAGATCATCCTTCTAGCATATGGAAAAATAATACTTGGACATTGGATGAAAAGCACCCCTTCTTTATCCATATTATCTTTCTCCTCAATCCTCTTTTCTAAGGAGAATATACCTGCGTATTTTAAATCTATCAAAAATTGTATCTCGTTTTTTACCATTGACTTAGTTTGAATACCTAGAACTACCTCATATATCTCATCTTGTATATTATGGACTCCAATATCAATAGAGACATCTATTTCGGGTTTTTCGCTATGTAGCAAACTATAAGGAGCTTTGACATTTTCAAAAGATAAGTCTTTGACGTATTGTGCATTCACTGATATACTGCCACCAGTTTTAAATTTTTGAGACATATATGCTTATAAGATTTTGCTTTTCTTAATGCTATTATGTATAGCAAATTAGCTTAAATAATACAAAGATAATCTAATAATGGAGTAAGAAACAGTGAATATATTATATATAGATAAATGTTAGATTTGATTTTTGCGGCAGTTATAGCTGTATTTGTAGTTTATCGATTAATTCTGGTTTTAGGAAAAGAGAAATACAAGAAACCTGATATAATAGAATCGATAAGGATCTCAATATTAAAAAAGAAAGCTAAACAAGCCCAAGATGCA
>CAZJPD010000005.1:14185-21986 GCA_964547795.1 uncultured Candidatus Midichloriaceae bacterium
AATATTGAGAAAAGAGGACAAAAGTTTCAATGCAAAAACTTTTATAGATGGGACTAAAAAAGCATTTGAAATGATTATAGATGCTCTTAATAACTACTATCAAGATGTTCTCAAAGAACTATTAGAATATAATCTTTATCGACACTTTGTTAGTGAATTAAGAAAACGTCATGATTCTGGTCTTAAATATGAAATTACTTTAGTGAGTATCAAAAGTGTAGAAATTTTAGAAGCATGTATTGAAGATGAAATAGCTTCTATTAAAGTAAAAATAGAGAGCGAACAGATTATATTGACAAAAGGTGAAAAGGGGGAAATAACTGCAGGGAAAGTTGATGAAATACTGCAGATTTCTGATATTTGGACTGTCAGCAAGAATATAAAGTCTGAAAGTTATTGGAAATTAACGGAAACTAGCTCTAAATGAAGAATTCAAACTTAAGGAGCTTATTACTATTACTTTTGCTATTAATCATGTGTTCTTGTTCAGGGATAAAAAAAGGAAAGTATGAGGTCAGGAAAGCAAGGTTCACTAAAACTAAATATAGCCAAATTTTAGGATGGAATTATGATAATCATTTGGTGGCTCTGAAAACTTTTGCGAATTCATGTCAAGTAATCTTAAAAAGAAAAAGCCATAGTCCTATTAGTGCTTCAACCTCTTTAGGTGGGAAGTCAGTATATTGGCAAAGAATATGTCAAGATTTGCAGAGAAGAAAATTTAAAACAAATAAAGAAGCAAAAGGATTTTTTGAAAAATGGTTTTTTCCGTATAGAGTGTGGGACTCTAAAAATAGTTCAATTGGTAAGTTTACTGGATATTATGAAATAGAAATGAATGGTAGCATCAAAAAAGATAGAAAATTTAAGTATCCTGTTTACATGCCACCTAAAAAGCTTGCTAATCACCAGAACAAACACTATTTATCACATTCTGCAATCAATAATGGTTCATTAAGAGGAAAAAATTTAGAGCTTATATGGGTCGATAATCATGCAAGATTATATTTCATGCATGTACAAGGTTCTGGCAGAATCAAATTAAAAAATGGTAAGTTGATACGTTTAGGATGTGCCGGTCAAAATGGATTCGATTATAAGTCAATAGGACCATATTTTAAACATTATGATGCAAAGAATATAAATTCTGTATTAGATATGATGAAATGGATACATAAAAATCCTAGAGATGGTAAAAAAATTATGGAAAAAAACCCATCATATATATTCTTTAAACAGGTTTCTGGAGATGGTCCGATAGGAGCTCAAGGTATTCCTTTGATTACGGAACGTTCTATTGCACTAGATAATGGAATTTATCCTTACGGCATGCCTGTTTGGGTTGAAACAGAGTTACCAAAAACTAAAAATTATTTAAAAGGGAAATATCGAAGACTGTTTATTACTCAGGATAAAGGAGGAGCTATTAAAGGGGCTATCAGGGGCGATATATTTTTTGGTCATGGTGCAAGAGCAGAGGAGTTAGCCTGCTATATGAATGATAGGGGGAGTATATATGTTTTATTTCCCAAAAGTGTAAAAATCTCTAATACCTATCATACAAATTAAAAAACTATAAATGTTAATAAATATATTGTACAATATAAAAAAAGTGTTAGCTATCTTTAATTATATAGGATACATGATATTAGCAAGGGTGTATTGTTAATGGTTTTTATTTTTAAATATTAGTAGGAGGTATTATATGTCATTTTTAGTCAGTAGGTCGATAAAGGCAACAGTGCTTTGTATGGCAGGTCTTTTTGTGTCATGAGTTCAAAAGCATTTGCTGATGGGTTTGATGCTACAAAACTTTTTGTTGCCACTGGAAATATTACAAAACATGATAATAGTACAGCTAGATGGGCTTTTGATTTCAAGTAGTCTGGAAAAGCAAAAGGGGATGAACTTAAGTGGAGCAAGTGTGCATTGCCCAAAAGTTTTGAAACCTCCACTGATGAGGAATTCTCTAAGTTACCGATACATAAGTACTCTATCTCCGTAAGCAATCAATTTTTTGGATGTGAATTGAAGACGATATGCAACAAGATACCTGCTACTAATCCGAAATCAAAAACAATATATATTGTAGACCTGCGTCAAAGAACCGCATCTTTTTTTAGATGGAATACCTGTTTCGTACAGAACGCCACGTAATAGGCATGTTATAGGTTTAAATGATGCAGAGCAGATCAAGATGAAAGAAGGAGAATTAAGTAAAACGATTAAAAGTGGCATGTTGGTTGGCTGTGTTGAAAAAATTTCATCTGGAGAATGTAGTAAGTCTTCTGGCATTTGCGAACTTGATAAAATTTATAAATTGTTAAAATCTCCTGTTGTTCAACGAGAAGAAGAGGTGGCAACAAGTTATTGTGTTCCTGACAAAAATATAAAGGTGGTGTATAAAAGGTTTCCTATAACAGACCATTCTCCTGCATTATTCGAACAACTAGAAAAATATTTAGATTTCTTAAAAACAGTTGATTTTGAGAATTCTCATGTTCACCTTCACTGCAAAGGAGGGAAAGGTAGAACTCTAAGCTTCTTGAGCATAACCCAAAAATACCTGTTCCCAGATACAAGTATGGAACAAATATTAAAACAGCAGTATGATAGTTTTGGGAAATTAAATTAATCTATAAAAAGGCTAAAGGCAAATGGAAGGATTGCCTGGCTTCCAAGAGATATAATACTTTAAAGTGTTTGGACAAGTTAAGTATTGACAGCTCTGGTAAAGAAAAGCTTTTTATAGGTATGTCTGAAGTACAGAAATGTTGGAATGCTCAATATAATAACGATGCTAGCGATGCAAGTTGGTAAGGTTGCTAGCTAGAGATATTGGGTATTTTTTAAAACATAAAGTTATTAAGAAGGATTCAGTAACTATTAGTCTGTAAATGGTGTATATTATTTTATGAATAATATGCACCAGTTTTGAGGTGAAGGGGGTGTTTTATGAGTAATTCAAAACGAATATTTACACTTCAAAGTCCTAGAGAATTGCTTCGATATATAGAAAAAAGTAGATGGCAACTGTGAGAAAGCATGAATGAGGTTGATAAATCAATACATATTGAAAATAGCAAATCGAAAAAAGAGGCAGTTGGATTACTTTTAATAGGCACGTTCCTAGAGTATTTTGATTTGATGCTGTATTTCTATATGGCACTACTTTTAGATGAACTTTTTTTCCGAAAGCTGATCCTATAGCAACAAAATTATTTATTGTTTTTACTTTTTGCTCACTCTTTCTCTTGAAACTAATAGCTGGTTTTGTAATAGGTCGAATTGGCGATAAAACAGGTAGAAAGTTTACTGTATTCATCAGTACTTCCATAATGGCGATATCATGTGTAGCTATGGCAAACATTGGAACGTATACAGAAATTGGAATAGTTGCAAGCATTGTAGTGATAATATGTAGAATGATGCAAACCTTTTCTTCTTTAGGAGAAATTACAGGTGCAGAGCTCTATATAATAGAAATTTTTAAGCCACCTTATAGGTATGTATATAGTGCTATAATCCGTGCTGTTTCCCGTGCTGGTGGGTTACTAGCTTTAATTGTTGCTTTATTTACTATTTCTGCGGAATTTAATTGGAGATCAGCTTTTTGGATAGGTGCAGTTATAGTAGCTGTCGGTATTATTATCATGGTAAGGATAAATGAAACTTCTGAATTTACAAACTATAAACAGGCAGAACCAAATGAGCAAAATTTTAAAGTAACAAAAATAGAAAAACAAACTATTATCGCTTATTTCTTCATTCGAACAACTATACCTACTTTTTCTTATATTACTTTTATATATTTCAGTGCTTTTATGGAGGAATCTTTAGGATTTACTACTGTAGAAATAATGAATCAAAACTTAAAAGTTGTAACAGCATTAATTCTATTAATGGCAATTCCAATATACTTTGTAAGGAAGTACCATCCTATAAAAATAGTAAAAATTAATACATTACTATCTGTTATTTTTCTACTATTCATACCATATTGGATTAGCAACATTTCAGATGTTGGAAATAGTGGGGCTAATTTGGTCTCTTTATCTTTGTTGCAAATAGCAAGCAATTTAATTGCCTTATCTACATTTGGTGAAACGATGTGTTTTGGGCATTTCGCAATCTCACGACGTTTCACTCTTGTTGCCACAATTTCTGGCATATCTATAACCTTATCGTATGCTGCTGTGTCACTTAGCTTGACCCCATTAATCAACTGCTTTGGCTATTATGGTCTTTGGTTCATATACCTTCCGGTAACTATCGGATTTTTGTATGGTATAAATCATATAGAGAAATTAGAGAGAGAAAGAGGAAGTTATTTAAACTATCCATATGGAAAAAGCTGATAATTCAAAAAAAGCAGGATAAATCATAGAGAGGGAAGAAAATAGTATAGCCAAGTAGTTGATAAAGTGATATTTTATACCAATCATCAAAAAAAAATATATATATAAGTTTAAATTTTCTTTTTTAACTTCCACACAAACTTCTCTTAATATCGAGATATTAAGGGGGTTTTTGTTAATTGGTAAAAAAGAAAATTTAATTCTTAGATGTTTATTTATCTTTGGTATTTGGTATTGGTTATAAGCTTCAAGAGCAGTGTTGAAGAGTTATGCAACGTTTTACGATATGGTCATGAGAAGATTATAGAATTTGCTGAAGCGATGATAAAATCCTGGCAAATTTTTACTATCAAGGACAAATATAGGAAAATACAACCCCCTACACTTTAATACCTTATTTCTTCACTACCTCACTTCTTAATTTGATGCATATGTAGCTTATCACATAAAGGTTTGAACATATTATTAGTATATTTTCGTCATTGCGAGCCTACAGCAGTAGGCGTAGCAATCCCACCTTTCTACCCTTTCATTGTGAACTCACAGAGTGAGTATGGCAATCTCTGGATCACCACGATCGCTGTTGCGATCTCGTGATGACAGGGATAAGAAGTTGCAATCTTGTGATGACGGAATAAAAAAGTTAAAATATCTATATCTTAGTGGTTTATACTATACTTCCCATCAGCATCTAAAAAATTATGGATTTAATATTATAAGGTTGTTAAGATCCTTATAGTTTTGTGCAATTTGGTTATCTAAAGCAAGTCTTTTAGTAGCTAGTGTAAGGAGTTATGTGTTGGAGTTTCTAAAAAAACTTAGTAGTGGTAAGTTAATACTGCTTACATTGTCAATGTTGCTCATGTTGGGTATTATGATATACTTCATCATTAGTGTATCAAGACCCTCCTTTAGTGCAATTTATAGCAATTTAAGCGAACAAGATAGAAATACTGTTGTTTTGAAACTACAATCAATGGGTATAAACTATCAAGTTATCAAAAAAAAACTCTCAAATTTTAGTCCCTGTCGATAAAGTTTTAAGTTTGAGAATGTATTTTGCCCAAGAAGGACTTATCAATTCAGGAAATATAATAGGTTATGAAATTTTTGACAAAGAAACTGGATTGGGAAACTCTCAATTTCTAAATAACGTTAATGTACTCAGGGCTTTAGAGGGAGAATTATCAAGAACAATTAATAGTCTCGCCTATATTGAAGCGTCAAGAGTACACTTAGTACTTCCAAAAAAAGAGCTTTTCTCTAAAGCAGACACACGACCATCTGCTTCAATAATGCTGAAGACAAAAAGTATGGCTGCAATCTCCAAAAAAGAGGTGAAGGCTATTGTCAATTTAGTCGCTAAAGCTATTCCTGAGTTATCAGCAGACAATATTACTATCATAGATAGTATGGGAAACCCGTTAAAATTACCTGAGCAGGAGTTCGATAACCTTAATGCTAGCGATTTTAGCAACATTGAATATCAGGGGTTAATAGAGAATAAGCTAACAATAATGGTAAAAAGTTTATTAGAAAGTCGTGTTGGGATAGGAAAGGTTAGGGTAAGTGTAACTGCAAAAGTGAACCCTACTAAAGAAGTGATGTTTTCGGAAATATTTGACCCAGATGGACGAGTGATCCGTTCTAAAAAGACAAGTGAAGAAAGTGAAGGTGATGAAGATGATGCTGAAAATGTGTCTGTTGCGAATAATATCCCTAATTCTGATCAGGAGTACACAAATAGCCCCGATAGAAATTCCAAAAAGAAACACAAATCTGATGATATAACTAATTACGAAATATCTAAGACTATTGTTAATAAAGTTATTGAGAAAGAAGGTATTGAAAAGCTTTCTGTCGCAGTAATGTTAGATGGGATTTATACTTATGATGAAAAAACAAAAAAGTATCGATATAATGAAAGAAATAAGGATGAAATCAATAAATTAAAAGCTTTAGTCCAATCTGCAATAGGCTATGATGAAAAACGAGGGGATAGAGTAGAAGTAATAAATCTCGAATTTGTTACTGAAAATACTTTCAATAGCATAAATCAAAAATCAAATTGGTTTAATGAAAATGGTAAAAATTTGATACAAATTGGAATGATTGGATTTATAGTAGTTTTAGTGATAGTGTTAATACTTAGACCTATGCTTGTAGGATTAGTGGAAAAAAATAAAAATGGGATAGGGGATATTAGTAAATTTTTTAGCCTTGATAAAGTGGGATTAGGTGATGAGTTATCCCTAAAAACTAGTACGTCTAATGAAACTTCCGAGAAGGGTATATCTTCTACACAGAAAGTAGATAAGAAAAGTGAAAAGAGTCAATTACATAGGGATGCAAAGTATAATGATATAGTAGATAATGTTAATGATTTAGTTGAGCAATATCCTGAAGAAACATCTGATATTATAAAAAAATGGATCCATAATAATCAAAAAGTATAACAACATGCTTGGTATAGTAAATGAATGAAGCAAATTATGACAGTGGGAATTTAGAAAAAGCTGCTATTTTACTTTTGTCTCTTAATGAAGATAATGCAGCGAAAATACTGAAGCAATTATCAGAAAATGAAGTGCAAAAAATCTCTAATCAAATAGCAAACATGAGGGAAGTGGGGACGGATAGTGTATTGGAAGTTCTATCTTACTTTGTAAATAAGATGAATGATACGGCTTTATTGGGTGGACATTTGCCAAAGTTAAAACGTTTTTTAAGTAAAGTTTTTGATGATGAAAAAGTAAATTCGATAATGCAAAATGTAGACGGACCATTAAGCAGCATTTGGGGTAGTATTGCTGATGTTAATGATAGAGTTTTAGTTGAATATTTAAAAAATGAGTATCCTCAAACTATAGCATTAATTTTATCAAAACTTCCTTCTTAAAAGGTAGCTAAGATTATAGGAATGTTTTCGGAAAATTTTGCGTTTGAGATTATTAAACGTATGCTGACCATGAATATGGTCGATAAAAAAATTGTATTAAATTTGGAGGATACTTTAAAGAAAGAATTGGTAGAAAATGTTGCCCTAACTAAAGAGGGCGACAACCATCAAATAATAGCGGATATATTTAATAACTTCAACAAGAAAAACGAAAGCTTATTCTTTAGTTTATTGGAAAAGTATAACCCTAAAGAAGCATATTTAGTCAGGAAATATATGTTGATTTTTGAAGATATAAAACGAATCAATTCTAGGGGCTTACAGTTATTAATAAGATATTCAGATAAATCTGTTTTGCCTAAAGCGTTAAAATTTGCAGATGAGTCGATAAAAGAGTGTTTCTTTAGTAATATGTCTGTCAGGGCGGCTAAAATACTAGTTGAAGAAATAGATGGGATTGGAGACTTAAAAAAAGAAGAAAGTGAATTTGCACAGAGACAAATAGTAAATGTACTACGTGATTTAATTAATAAAGGGCAAACTA
>CAZJPD010000005.1:21996-36692 GCA_964547795.1 uncultured Candidatus Midichloriaceae bacterium
ACACAGGAAGAGAGCAATTAGTATGAAAGTTTGTAATGTTCAAAAATTTCCATTTCCTAATTTCATAAATAGTACAGTAGAGAAGGGAGAAGATATGTCGGAAACTAAAATCAAAGATGAATATACGGGGGGATTTAGAAATTGCAAGTGGTATATTAACAAAAAAAGAGGCTGTTGTTAGGCAAAATGAATACACTCAAGATAAGATCGATGAGATCAAAAAAGAATATTTTGAAAAAGGCTGGGGTGAATATGAAAAATAGCATCAAAAGATATTAGAGCAAGAAAAAGAGGATAGTATAGTAAGTCTTTTAAATAAGATCGAGACAGATCTCCTGAATATTTATCAAACCCTCGAAAAGGATTATGACAGCTTAGCCAAGGACTGTGCCAACTTGAGTTATGAAATAGCAAGTAAATTAGCAGGAAAGTTGACCAATAAATTTCCTAATGATATTCTTTTGGGGTTTTTAGAAGAAAATTTACCTTTGCTTGCACATGCCAGGAGTGTAAAAGTAAGAGTTAATCCTAAGAATTACGATGGCATAAAAGCATATATGGAAGATATAAATAAAAATTTACCTATGAAGGTTGATTTAATCGAGGATACTAGGATAAATGTTGGAGGTTGTGAAGTAGATTGGGAAAATGGTTCGATAAAAAAAGATACCGAAAGGCTAAGAAATGACTTAGAATCTATCTTTGAAAATAATTTATGAACTATATACAATAACAAAATATATTAAAATATTGTAGGGGATACAAATAATGACAAATATTAAGGATGAGAATGGGGTTAATCTAAATTTGAAAGCTGTTTACGATGTCCCCGTGAAATTAAAAATAGTTTTAGGACAAGCAGAATTTAAAGTAAGTGATTTACTAAAATTAAATAAGGGAGATAAGATAGAACTGGATAAAAAACCAAATGACCCAGTTGATTTATTTGTTAATGATAAGTTAGTAGCAAAAGGAGAAATTGTATTAATTGATGATAAGGTAGGAATTACACTTACTGAATAGTCGCAGGCGAATAAGTGACACGGAGTCAATTATAAGTCAAAAAAGGCATTGCTAAATAAATATAGCCTTATAAAAGAAAAGCAAGTAGACAGAAAATACAACCATATCAAATGCTTTAGAATAAGTTTTGGTTTTTCTGTTAAATCTGCTATAGTTCATACTTTTGTATAATGTGATCATTCTGGAGCAGAGCATCTTCTTGATTATCAGTAAATAACCCTGTTGCATAATCTGCAAGGTCTTGTGCGATTTCATGCAAAAAATTAGATTGACCATTGATATATGTATTGAATATTTTCTAAATTTCCAATAATTTACTATGATGATTTCTTTAGTTTAATGCTGCCTATGAGATTGACTCCTCAGATAAGAGAAATTTTGAAAAATTATGAAAGCGAGTCTCCTGCTGTAAAATCTAATCTTGTTAGAATATTAATGAGTGGCAGATTGGCAGGCACAGGCAAAATGGTGATTCTGCCTGTAGATCAGGGATTTGAACATGGTCCTGCAAGAAGCTTTGCTCCCAATCCAATAGCATATGATCCAAGATACCACATAAAACTGGCAATAGATGCTGGTCTAAATGCATATGCAGCACCAAAAGGTATGCTTGAGGCAATACCTGATGAATTTTGTGGAATAATGCCATTAATCCTTAAAGCAAATAGTGCTAACTCATTAATTAGCAACAAGAATCAACCCGATCAGTCTATCACTGCTAATATACAAGATGCAATTTATTTGGGATGTACGGCAATTGGTTTTACTATATATCCTGGTTCTGACAACTCTCTTGAAATGATACAAGAAGTGAGTGAATTAATTTCTGAAGCAAAATCTTATGGGCTTGCAACAGTGATATGGTCTTACCCTAGGGGTGGAGATTTAAGTAAAAGTGGAGAAACAGCATTGGATGTTGTTGCATATGCCACACATATTGCTGCTTTACTGGGAGCTAATATTATTAAGGTAAAACCCCCATCTGAGACTGTTAAAGATAAAACAACAGATGTTTACTCTAAACTTGAGTTTAAAGATTTGAGTAAGCGAATTGAGCATATAATGCAAGCAGCATTTGCTGGTAGAAGATTAGTCGTATTTTCTGGGGGGGTTGCAAAAACTCAAAGCGATATATACAAGGAAATAGAAGCTATTAACAAAGGTGGAGGTAATGGGTCTATAATAGGTAGAAATAGCTTTCAAAGACCATATGATGAGGCATTAAGTTTGCTTTCCAACATTATAAACATTTATCTAGGACAAGATTAATCTTTCCATTTTGCAATATATATCGCTGCCTAAATAAATTCATCGATCTGCAAAAAGGTATAGCATATACCACTAAGATATAGATATTTTAACTTTTTTATTCCGTCATCACAAGGTTGCAACTTCTTACCCCCGTCATCACGAGATCGCAACAGCAATCGTGGTGATCCAGAGATTGCCACACTCACTCTGTGAGTTTGCAATAAGAGGGCAGGAGGGTGGATTGCCACGCCTGTTGTATAGGCTCGTAATGACGGGGATGTGGGTTGTAGGTTCGCAATGACGAAAATATATTAATAATATGTCCAAATCTTTGTGTGATAAGCTATAGATAATGGGAGCATCTAAAAAAGGTAGAAAAAGAGGGTGAGAAAGAGAGAAGAAAGAGATAAAATAAGGTAAAAGAATAAAGAGAGTGGGAAAAATGAGAGAAAAGCAAATGTTTATTTATAAAAATACTCATTTTATAGAAGTTATCAGGGCTATTTCCGATTTAAAATATGGGATACCCATTGTTTTGCATAATGGAAGTAAAAGGATTTTAGTTATTTCAGTAGAGAGGGCTAGTGAAGAATTATTCACAAAATTAAAAATTCTGCTTCCTGGCATGTATTTAACTATTACGAAACAAAGAGCAAGTTTCTTACTTAAAGATACCTGTGATAATAACTGCAAAATCAGTTGTGAAAATATGAATTATGATGATGTGCAGAAAATGGTATTTGCTTTGAGTTTTAGGAAAAACAGTAGGAAGTTTATTAACAATACAGAATTAGAAGATAAAGCGTTGATACTTATGAAATCTGCCGAACTTATTCCAGCAGCATTAATTTCTGAAATTCATCCCAATCTTAAAATGGATTTTTCTGTGAATGATTTAAATGTGGATTATATAAACGATTATCTGTCTCATGCAGATGACAAGTTGAAGGAAATGTGTAGTGCAGACTTAAATCTAAAATTAGCAAAGGGAGAGATTAAGGCTTTTAGATCAGAATTTAGTAAAGATCATTATGCAGTTATTATACATCCAAAAAAACAAAACTCAGCTATTCCATTTGTCAGGGTTCATTCGTCTTGTTTTACTGGTGATCTTTTAGTAAGCATAAAATGTGATTGCTTCGATCAATTACAAAATGCCATCAAAATTATGAGTGAAAAAGGTGGAGGTATCATACTTTACTTAAATCAAGAAGGCAGAGGAATTGGTCTTACCAACAAGATCAGGGTATACAAAACACAATCTCTAAAGTTCGATACAGTTGAGGCAAATGAGAATTTAGGATTAGAAGGAGATTCTAGAGGATTTTTCATTGCTGCAAAAATTTTAAAGTTACTTGGTATAAGCAGAATAAAATTACTTTCAAATAATCCAGCTAAAGTAGAAGATTTAATAAAAGAAGGAATAGCAGTTGAATCGATAATCTCACATCAGTTTTTTAACAAAAAAATAAAGAAGTACTATAGAGCAAAGGCACAAAAATTCAACCATAATATTGATTATTGATATTTGATGTACTCAAAAATAATCTACCATTTTTTACTCTCTTTTCGCTTCCACAATGTTTGTATCATTCCATCATTTTGCCCCTTTCTTTTTTTCTATCTTTTCCTTTTATCTTATCTTCTACCTCTTCTATATACTTAGTTAGCAATACCCTCGAAATTTGGCACAGGTTTTGCTAGATGTAAAGCAAGTAAATTTTGCAAGGTATTAATATGTCGCAAGGTATCAGTGCAGTAACACAAGGTATGGCAGCAGCTGACAAAATCACTGCTAATATTGGAATTAATTTAAGTAATGCTAACACACCTGGGTATAAAGCCTTTGATAATTTTCTCATTAGTGAGACTAGTAAATACAATGGAGGTGTTTCAGCAACCTATAGAACCAAAATTGACTATCAGGGTAGCATTACAGAAACAAAAAATGAGTTTGATTATGCCATTGAGGGTCGTGGCTTATTAGCTGTAGAGTGCGATGAGAAGAGAAGATATAGTAATGCAGGTCGTTTTGGTGTTGATAAAAATGGTTATTTGTACAGCCCTAATGGCTGTTATTTAATGGGTGAAAAATATGCAGATGATGAGAAGCAAAAGCAGAATATCACACCTACTTCAAAAAATTTCGGCAAAATCAAAGTGCCACTGAATAACTATGTAAGAGGAGAAGCAACTACCAAAGCGACAGTAAATGCTAAGCTAAGTGCCATACAGTCTATTACTGCTAGTGGGTATGATGGATGATAGTAATCAAAATATGGCTGGGGGCAAAGTAAATGCTGATTATAAGCGGGAATTTACTGCTTTTAATTCTATTGGTCAACGACATAGTGTATTTGTAGTATTTAAGAGAACTGACTCTGATAAATACACAGTAGAAGTATATGCTAACAAAGCAGAGCTTGATACTAGTAGGCAGGATGGCTTAGTAGCAGCTGGAATAATTGAGTTTGAGGCAGATGGAAAATTTAAGAGTGCAACAAATATTACTATTACAAATGGTAGTGGAGACATAGCAAATACAATAACATTTAACTGGCAAAAAGATACACTTACAAGTACAACAGTAATGAAAATAGACTGGGAAAATATGAAAATGTTTGGATCAAAGTTTTATGGTGATATTGAAGTAAACGGAATGGCAGAAGGTGCATTAGTAAATACTAATATAGATGAGAAGGGAAATTTAGTTGGTCATTACACAAATGGGGCCCAAAAGCTTATGGCTGCAATTCCTGTGGTGTTGTTCAAAAATACTTATGAACTGCAGAATGAATTTGGAACTGTCTTTTCCAGTACGGCAAAATCTGGAAAGCCAGAATATTTAATAGCTAGTCAGCAATGTGCTGGAAAAATTACAAGTGGTAACTTAGAAGGCTCTAACGTTGATTCCACTCAATCTATGACAGGCCTGATGAGGCAACAAAGGTTTTACTCTTATAATGCAAAGGCTTATGGGATGATGAATGGAATGGAAAATGAATTACTAAATGTGATACATGTATAGAGTCTCACCAGTTATGTTGACTGTATCAGCCTGAATTCCTATCTCAAAACCAGGTAGAAAAGATTAATTGCCAGTTAATATGCATTCTATAAGTTGTCTTACAGTTGGAATAAAACCATTTTTGTAAAAAGGGTCTTGCGAAAAAAGATAAGCAGCACTTCCAGCAAACATAAGATTTTCTTCTACATTTTTCCCATGAGCTATTGCTCTTAACGTTTTTTGAATGCAATACGATCTTAAATCAGGGACTCTATCCACTTTAATGTCATCGTTGTCTGTCCAACCACTAAATTTACAATATTTTAGACATCCAGAACAATCATTTTGGTCTTTCCGTAGCTCATTAAATTCCTTATGTGTTAGGAAAATAAGTGTGGAGTCCGGTGTAACAGCAATTTTGCTTGCTCCTTTATCAATCCACAATTGTGCCTGTTGCCTATCTTCATCTTTTAGATAAAACCCCAGACCTCTTTCATTAATTGAAAAACAGTTATTGTATTCTCCTTGAGTAGTGCAGGAATATGGAATTTGACGCTTTGAGCGTTCTTGTAATCCCATCAGAAAGTTATTCCTTACGACAGATGAATAATAACCGGTTGGGCTGAAATGGTTCAAAATTACCTCCCCTTTTTTAAGAGTCAGTAATCGTTTTTTCCATTTCATTGGGATGGGGCTTTCTTGAGTCAATAAAGGGCGTGTACCAAATTGAAACATAACAGGTCCAAGCTCAGGATTATTAATCCAATCTTGCCATTCTCTTAAAAACCACACCCCTCCTGCCATTATAATAGGAACATAACCAAGGTTATACTTTCTCATAGTTTGTCTGAGCAACTTAACACGATTATATGGGTCTTCTGCTACTTCAGGGTCTTCTGCTTTACTTAACCCATTATGCCCGCCTGCTTTCCAGGGATCCTCATAAACGACAGCCCCTAACCATTTTACAAATTTATTATATGCTCTCTTCCAGAGTATCTCAAAAGTTCTTGCAGAGGAAATAATGGGATAGTAATACACCTTGTACTTTGCGGCTATTTCAGCTAATTTAAACGGCATGCCTGCACCACATGTTATACCGTCAATAATTCCTTTATTTTTTTCAAGGATGCCGTGTAGAATTTTTTCTATTTCAGCCATTCCCCAAAGTACGTTCATGTTTATGAGACCATTCCCACCTGAAGTGTCACGTGCAATTTTAGCTTGCGAAATTCCAGCTTTTATAGAGTAAGATAGTAATTCTTCATGACGTTCTTTCCTTGTTTTAGTATGGTAAATAATCGGTATAAAATCCCCCTTATCACTATAAAAATCAGCATATGCAGCAGAAAAAGTTCCAATGCCACCAGTGGCTGCCCATGCACCAGCACTCACGCCATTACTAGCTGATATCCCTTTGCCACCTTCTACTAATGGCAATACTTGCTTTCCTGCAATAATGAGAGAATTAATAGACTTCATAGATTTATTACTTAGTTTATTTTAGCAGTGAAGAGGTTCTGTAATGATAGCCAATATTTTTATATAAGCAAGAATTTATCTATATTTAACGGAAATGTTCATTAAGTATAGAACATACCACAAAAGCAAGAAAAGTTGAGACATAAAAAGCCCTCACAATTCCCATCATCACGAGATCGCAACAGCGATCGTGGTGATCCAGAGATTGCCACACTCACTCTGTGAGCTCGCAATGACAGGGCAGGAGGGTGGATTGCCACGCCTGTTGCACAGGCTCGCAATGACGATAATGTGGGGTGTGGACTTTAAAAACTTTAAACATCACGTGATTTGTGATGATATAAAAATTTAAAAGCAGAAAAATAAAAAGTAATGAGGTGTTGTACCTTGAAAACATATTTGATAGTCATGACTTAGATGACATTCGGGTTGCTGTTTAGTAGACTGACTATAAGATTAAATCTTGACTAGTACATATAAATTAACCTTAAAAATTAACTTCTATTCTGATTTAAGGCAAGGATCAATTATTTGTGAATTAGTCCAAGCTTTGGATACAATTTTGTTATCTTTATTAGTAATGATTCTGCAAATTCTACCTGGGATATCAGGGGATGTGAAGCCTGATCTACATTTACCAGATATAGCTAAATCTGTTGTAATAAGACCGGTATTCCAGTCAGTAATGCTGTTACTAGTCGGCTCTAATGAATGCCCAATTTTCAATTTATCCTTTGGTGTATAATCTGCATTACCAGTGAAATTCCTACTGTCTCTGCTATTAGTGCAACCCTTTTCTCCCGATACAAATTTACAAGGATTATGTATATTGCCTAAAGGGAAGTTACCATCTAAAGTCCTGTATGGTCTTTTGGTAGTAACAGTTTGAATATTACTAGGAAGCCTTCTGATACTAAGACCAAACAATGATAATAGTTGTTTAGTTAAGAGTGGAACATTAGCATTAATTTCAGTAAACTTTCTTTTTAGCAGCACATATTTCGACTTGAGTTCTAACATTTGATAATCATCCAATCCCTCAATTTTCGGAATATAATCAGATAGCTGTTTTGTTTTCTCTAAGCCCAAAGAAGTGTGACATTTTCCATAGAATCTTTGATTTATGGGATAAGTTTTTTTAGGATCATAACCATCATCAGAAAAATCTGCATATCCAGTAATAGCTGAGATATCATCCTTGCTAAGTTTCATGTATGATTTAGGAATATCTGCACAAAGGTTATCTTGATTATCATTAGGTCCAAAAAAATTTTCCCAGTCCGTCTCTAGCTTTATACAGATTTTATCTTGTGCACTAATACTATCATCTGCTCCCATATAAATCCCACTGCAATAAGCTTTTTCAGCATCACTATATTAATCATTATATCCGAAAGTACAATTTTCTTCTTGTGGTGGGTCAGTATTAAGATTGTTACGTTGATAATTTTGCTTACAAGAATTTCTATCTCTTTTTCCAGCTGGTACTATGTACGCCTGCCCATCAGAAGAATCTGACGAAATTACGAAACAATTTTTGCATGAATTTTGGAATTCATCAGAGTAAGTTTGCAATATTTGAGGTGGATACAAATATATTTCTTTAAATTTTTCAGGATTTCCTATCTGAAATTGGGGAATAATAGCACCAAAACTTACTCCAAGAATATCTGCTGAGCCAAACTCAGAAGTGGTCATATTTATCATTTTTGTAGAATCTTCGGGATCAAGTATCTTTTTAGTACAAGCATAATACTCTCTAACACTGTTTTGAGGATAAATATTATCTAAGGGATATATTGTACTAGACCCGTCAGGCTTGGTTAATTTTATTTTAAGACTCTAAAAAACACTTGGCTTTGTAGGGTCGCTATTGCAATCGTCGTCCATATAATAATCATGTATTGCTTCAAATTTTATGCCAGAATCAGCAAGTGTTTTTCTATCTATACAGCCCAGAGTTTCTGGGCTACTTTGTCTTTTTGCACAAATTTGAGTAGGCTCTATTGATGAAAATGTTGGGCAAAAAGACTCTTCGAGAAGAGCTACACACTCTTGCTGATCATCAGCTTTGCTAAAATTATATGCAAGTGTTATCGTAGGGCCTATATCGTTTCCACTAGCATCAAATACAGTTAGTTTAATCTTTGGCTTGTCAAGGGTGTTATTATCTGGCTCTGTATAAGATATACCTACTGTTTTTCTAGGCACTAGAATTTTATTGAATATCGGTGGAGCATGATATAAAGGGACATCAACACAACCAATAATTTTCCTATTAGTAAATATGTCAGCCATGAATTTCGGGGCATAATATGCACAAACCCTTTTAGGGTTTTTCTTTTCTTTGCCGTTTTTATCTCTGATTACATTTCCATTTTCATCTTTCATGTCATCATAATCTATGTATGCGTAATTTGATCCCCAGAAAATAGTTTTTTTATGGTCTGGTCCTATTTCATTCAGGTTAAACGTTTTTTTCTTGGTATCTCCCCATACGGCGTAAGCTCCTCCATGACTCCATGTAAAAGTAAATGGAAATTTATATTTCGGAGCACCGCAATTAGTGGTATGATCTAAAACAAACCTTGCCCAACAATATTGTCGCATCACTACAAACTTTACCTTAAATGGATTGCTCGATGTCCTATAAAAAAACTCTCTTTCTCCCCAAGTTGGGAAATAATCTCTACACGTGCCTAATACACCTATGTCGTCCGAAATCTCATATACTGTGCCTCCATGATCCCCATGAGAGTAACCTGGATTACTAGAACATTTTCCTATTTCTTCTTTAGTACCCCTTGCTACTTTGCAACTTCTTTGTCCATTATTGCCATGCAATTTACCCAGCCATCCTTGGCATAAAATTTCACTTTTAGGGGAAGCAAAAGGGGTTTCCTTATTCAGAAATGCCAAGAAAACTAAAAAAAATGCTAAAAATACCTTTTTTTAAAAAAACATTATTTTTTTCTATCTTTTACGGTCATTCATTATTACATAATCCTATACCATATCATCCTTATCTTGTTGCATATACTCTAATCTAAAAGTTCCATGTTAGTATTTGTTTAAAGCTCCTTTAAAATCCTTTCATGGCAGGTAAAATTTCTTCCATCTTTCCTTTTTGGTACTGATAAACAGAGTACAACCTCTCAGTAACCCCATTTGATTTTAATCTAAAAGTTCCTGTGATGCCTTGATATCCGTTTGACTTTTCTATCTCTTGAAACTGAATTATTATTTTACCATTTGAGTTGTTTAATATCGCAGCTATAAGTAAAATTGAATCATAAGCAACTGCCGCAATTCTTGGAGCTTTATATTTATAATTATCAATGAATCTACCATCAAATTCGTATAACAATTCATGTGGTATATCCACAATCCACGCATTTTGTGCAATTAAATTTTGCTGAAGTACATATTCATTCCAATCCCCTATCCCTAAAACTTTATATTTTGGATCACTTGTACTATGTAAAAATTGCAATTGATTTACTACTGACAAAAGATGATGACCACTTTCAGGCAGTAGTATTACAGGATGTCCAAATCCAGGCAAAGTATTTGCAATGTCACTTTTCATAGAGCTTTTTATATCCAGTATTGCATCACTAAGGGTAAACTTTTGGAAGATAGGGGCATCAGTAGGAGTATATAATGCTATTTTTTTAATGTTATAATGATCCTCTCCTTTATTGTTTAATAAAATCTTTTTAATTAAATCCCCATACTTGTTCTCAGGAGCTACTGAATATAAATTTGAATATTTGTTGTTACTTGCATAAGCCACAACTTTTTTTATTTGTTGATATGGGACTATATCGAAGATATAAACCCCCGATTTGTTAATTAAATCTAAATCATTTGAATATGTAATCATGATAAGATTTTCTTGTCTTGCATATTTATGCACAACTTTAACTTGTTCTTTGAAGACAGGTCCGAGAATGATGTCGATATCTTTGAAATCAATATCATGCATGGCTTCCTTTGCACTCAAATGATCACTCCCCACATCTATTGCTTGAAACGTTATATCATCTGCTCTTAGTTCATACAGGGCTAATTGTACAGCATCTATTATACTCTGTCCTAAATATTGGTACTTGCCAGATAATGGTAAAAACATGGCAACCTTTACTTCTAAAGGGTTTTTAGAGGGTATAGCTACTAACTTAGGATTTACTTGTCTTTCCCTACCTTGGAATAAGTTATCGATTTTGGTGCATCCTACTGTTAAAACCAACAATACAGTAGTCAATAAAATCCTTTTCATTCTAAAAGTTGCAACTACCTTAATCTGCAAAAAGGTATTATAATCTGTAATTTATGTAAAGGCTGTTTTTCTTTTCTGTTTTATTCTCTTTTATATTTCCCTTATTCCTTTTAGAATATTAATATTGATTATGGAAAGAGAATAGCCCTAAATATAGAATGAACCTGCAATTTTTGAGGTTGTATTAATACGTTTTTTATACTCTGCAACAAATATTAAAGTGTACAATGAGAGTTGTTAACAAAATTATAAAAAAGTACATTCATAGGAATCGAGTATTTAACTACTTTTCTCGTATTAGGGAGAAGAATTACGCAAGTTTAGCGGATATAAAAGTTCAGTGGTTTAATCAAAAAATGGCAATCAATACTTTTCTGTTTGAGAGTTTTAATTTTGATGCAGATGATATCGGAAATAGCAGAAGTAAATTTGTAGAGCAGGGGGGTAAATCAGTTATTCCTAAGATATGGGGTGATATACCCATGGTTGAAAGTGATACTATACAACCCGAAGGTAACATTTGCATAGCTCCTATGAAGTTCACACCGTATGCAGAAGCACATCTTCGTAATTTCTTCAAAAGAGCAAATGATTCTGGCATACCGTATTTTTGGGATATTGGTAGCAATAAAATAGTAAAGAATAGCATGTTACAGATAGTGGAGCTGAAGCCAATGTTAGAGGTAGCAATACTGAAGACGACAGAACTAAACTTAAATATTGTGGGTAGCATAGTTAAAGATAAAATATCTTGGCAAATTATAACAGCATCTGATGAATATGTAATTGATAATAAGGAAATAGATCCATATAGGAAGGATAGCAATAATAACAGACAGGAAGATCAAGAGAATAGCAGTAATAACAGACAGGAAGAAGAAGAGAAAGAAGAGGAGGCAACAGAAGAAGAGAAGCAAAACACGTGTCCTGCTAAAGGATTTGCAATAGATGAAATATGCCCTTTAAATGAATTAGATAATGAAGAGGAAGAAACAGAAGGGACAACAAACAATGAAAGCTGGCACAATGGTGATACTAGTAGCAGCAGTGCCGATAAGAAGGATGAGGTAAAAGCTGAGGAATATGGAGCAGAGTTGTGTCCATTTAATATAGTGATCAAAGATTTTACAACATACATTAAGCAAAACTTAGTTTGTGCAAAATTGACTATTAACGTACGTACATTCTGTTATCCAGATGGAGAAGCAGCAATCTCAATTTCTTTGGAAGGTGGGTTCAGTATATATAAGGGAGTGTTAAAGGTTTGTATAGATGCTTCTTCGGTATTGGATAATGAAGATATGTCAATATCAGGTAGTGCATTACAGACCTCATGGTTTGCACAAAAGGTATGCCCTACTAATCCCAAAAATGAATTTAATATTGATTGGTTTGAGAAAACAACCCCTTATTTTGAGGTAGTTGGAAGTGTAGAAAATCAAGGTGTATTAGTTCTAGTATCTAATACTAAGAGGTATTATTCAAGTAATCCATCAGTGCTAGGTGAGTATTCGCCTCAGCAGGCAGGAATGCAGAGTAATTGTCCAATTCCCTCAAGGAGTTTTTGGTCAGAAAGTAAACATGATGATCCACAGTTGCCAGATTTATCAACTTTTCCATCAAATGATAACGATGTTAATAAAATGAGAGGGCAATCATCATCAGGTTCAGTCTCAACTATCCATCAAGGAAAAGGAGAAGAAGGCACATCTTGGCAAGTTACAACACCATCAGCTGAGCTTGTAGCTTCTTTAGAGGATTTGAACAAGGAATGGGTAGAGGGTGATGAAGAGGATGAGAACGACAAAAGGGAAGGGGAGTTGGAAAGTAGTAAGGATGGTGAAACGAGAAGAAAAGAAAAATCTAAGAAAGACAATTTATTGGCGAAAAACGTGGTTGGTATGTGGATTAGTTTCAGTGAGAAGGAAGTTTTTGAAGATGGAATAGAAAAATTGAAGCATCAGATTGCGGAAGAACAGCAAGCTATTCAAAAAAAACTCATGAGTTAGAAGGAATTCAGAATAATATAGCTGAGCAACAAAATATGCTACAAAATTATGAGCAACAAAGAAAAGTCTTGGAGTTAGAAGAGAAGAGGCTAAAGCAAGAAATAGGAGATGTTGAAAGTCAGCGACAGAATATAGAGGATTATATAAAAGAGTTACAGGGTAAACAAGATCAAGCCTCAGAGGACACTAGTTTTTGGTCCCCCATTTTTTCTTCCAGTTATTGTGGTACCAGAGGTAAGAGTATAAATCAGTATGATTTATCCAGAGAGGAAACAGAATTACAACAGCTAGAAGAGAAACTAAGAAATTTGTGGGATAAAAAAGACCTACTATCAAAGCAGAATAAAGACTTGTAAGCACAGAAATCTGAAGCAGAGACTCAGGTAAAGATGTTAAATGAAAATGTTCAGCCTTTAGAGCAAGATATACAGGCAAGTAAGGAAATAGAGAAAAACTTAGAAGAAAAAATAAAAATTACTCAGCATAAACTTGTTATTTACGAAATAGCATACACAGTCAGCTCAGTCATAGATCATTCTGATGATTTGATATGGCTTGTTGAACTGCCTCGAGATTTATGGCATGGCTTGTGGTATAGCGATTGACATTATTCAAAGAAATATGGCATTAAACTTTGGTTTGAGCAGTTGCCCAGAGCATATCAAGATCCTGTATTAAAATTTGAAACAAATTTACGAGTATTTTTAGGTGCAACTATGTCTTATACTACAGGAAATGGCTATTTCATTGGTAATGAAATATTAAAAAATTCTATGGTAAGTAAAGGACAGACACTCCTTGCTAGTACAGTTTCTGAATATACTGGTTGGGATTTTATACAGATTGATAATGCTTTAAGGATAGCCTTCAATACAGCTCCGTATTTCATTGCTCATGGATTTAGGCTACTCTCTTTTCCTTGGGCATTAGCATTTGCAGCTGGTTCTGTGGTTTGGTCATTTTATGCTACGGAAGGGGATGTAATGCTTAACATCATCCCTAATTTAGTCAACTTTTCTTTTGCTTCTAATAAAGCTGTAAAGGGGCTTGTAGTTATCAATTCTGCACATATAATATATGAACACACAACTTATAAATATGAATTAGAAATTATAGAAGATGACGAAAATTTTTTGGATGATTACGATGGCTAAAAAACATTGCTTTTGTGATAATAATAATTATACTAAAAACGATGAAGCTATCTGCTAGGTTAAATGCAGGATAGTGCCAACCATAAACGTGTAAGTCGATAAAATCAAAGACTCTTCCAAATAAAAATCTATCAGCGATATTGCCAAATGCTCCTCCAATTATCATGCCTTGAAGTATAGGAGGAACGTTTTTCATTAAACATAATATCAAAATCACAATGAGCATTGTTATTACTATGAAAAGCAGGGGTGATAAATTATAATCACTTAAAAAACCAAAACTAACGCCTTGATTCCAAACTTCTGTAAAATTAAAAAAACTATTTATCTTGAAACTGTGGATATTTCTTTGATGAAGCAATTGCAATACAGCGTTTTTTGTATATCGATCTAAGAAGAGGGTAATCGTACAAATTAGTATAAGAACAAGGTATCTCTTCAAATACATGTACATTCTTTTAGAATATTAATTATTAATTCTTTGGAGT
>CAZJPD010000006.1:0-34153 GCA_964547795.1 uncultured Candidatus Midichloriaceae bacterium
TTAAATAACTGAGTATGGGGCAAGAGATCAGCACTATTTATGAGGGAATTATAAGAAGTCTGCTTCAATAATAGATATTGATAAATATTTTATTTCATGTAGGGTGCAATCTGAGAAAATTAAGGCAAAGCTTTTATGAGTTTAAAGTCCATAAAATTTGGTGGTACTTCCATGGGAAGTGCAAAATCAATACTAGAATGTGCTAGTATTATAAAAGATAAAATTGCTGACTCTTCCGTTATTGTTACAGTATCAGCTGTAAATGGAGTAACAGATAAATTAGTCAGGATTATAGAACTTGCACGAAAGTTAAAACCAAGATTGGTAAAATCTAAAATTGTAGAAATCTCAGATTTACATAAAAAGATACTTGAAGGGATAATTGTGAATACAAAAAAAAGTAAATATATTTGGCATCACGAATTTGAACCTATTATCGCTAAACTTGAGGCTATAAGTTATGGAACTAGTTTGGTGGGAGACTTAACAGATAAAACTGTTGCAAGGATTTGTGCATTTGGTGAAAAACTATCATCTTTACTGATGGTACATACACTTGGTCGCATTGGGGTTGCTACACAAATAGTAGAATCAGAACGGATAATCAAGACAGATAGTAATTATCTAAAAGCAAAAGTAAATTTTCAGAATACAGCTGTTTTAACTAAAAAGATTCTGAAACCAATACTTGCAGAAAAAGTAGTTCCTGTAATTACTGGCTTCATTGGAAGGGATATACATGGAGACATTACACTTCTTGGTAGGGGGGGAAGTGACTATACGGCATCTATCATTGCCATGGGGTTTGATGCCAGTGTTATTGAAATTTGGACAGATGTTGATGGTATAATGACAGCAGACCCAAAAATAGTTAAAGATGCCTTTTCATGGGAAAGCTTAGATATGGATATAATGTCAGAGATGGCATATAGTGGTGCAAAGGTAGTGCATCCGGATATGATTGCACTTGCAGTGGAAAAGGACATACCTGTATATGTGTATAATACTTTTAACCGTTCTTTTAGAGGAACAGGGATAACAAATGTTGTTCCTTCTCATACCAGAGGAATCTTGGCAAGTTTTGGCAACATCCTCATTACCTTGGAAAATACCAGTATAATCAACAGGGTTGGTTTTGTAAAAAAAATCACTTCAATAGTAGCCGAGCATAATGTCCCAATTGACGTTTGTACAACCTCAGAAATCTCATTTACTTTTTCTATAAAAACGGAAGATTATTCGAGAAAGTTATGCAAAAATTTGAAAAACTTTGCCAAAGTTAAGGTGAAGCAGGATATAGCCAAATTATGTTTCATAGGTAACAATGTGAACCTTGACAATGCACTTCTTTCAGGAATATTTGATTCATGTAAAAGGAATAATGTCTCTACATATGCAATAAGTGTTAGTGCATCTGGCAATAACATTACTTTGATGATAGATGAGAGCAAAAGTGATGTAATTTTACAGGCATTACACAAAAAATTCTTAAAGAAGTAATCATGCAAACGGCGGAATATTTTCAAAAATATAAAGGTTTATTAAACCAGATCATTGACACTGTTGATACTCCTTTTTTTGTTACGGATAAATCAATTTTACAACGGAAAGTTCAAAACATAAAAAGTGCTTTTGGTTGCCTGCTATACTATGCTGTTAAAGCTAATTTTAATCCACACATTATACAGGCACTTAAAGAAGCAGGTGTCGATGGAATAGAAAGCATTTCACCATACGAAATACAGCTGGCTAAGAAGATGGGCTTTAAAAATACCCAAATATTATTTACTGGTAACAATGCAACTATGGATGAGTTAGACAAAGCAAAAGAAGCAGGGGTTACAGTAAATATGGGTTCAATGTCAGAACTTAAATACTTTGCAAACAAATATAAGGGAAGTAAAATTGCCATCAGGATTAACCCTGGATTTGGAGATGGAGAATTTAAGCAAGTAGTAACAGGAGGAAAAGACTCTAAATTTGGTATTTTACATACACAGATAGATGATGCGTTAAAAATAATAGGTGCTAGTAATATCTCCCTTATAGGATTGCACTGTCATTTGGGATCGGGGTTATATAATACTGATAGTTTTTCGCCTATGGTGGAATATATGTTTAACTTAGCCAGTAAAGTTAAAGGGATAGAGTTTATTGATCTTGGAGGTGGTTTAGGTGTTAGGTATAAGCCTTCTGATAAAGAAATTGATTTAAGTCAGTTTGCCAATGTGATCAGAGAATATTACGAAAAATATGATGAATTAAAATCCAATAAGGTCCAAATTATACTTGAACCAGGAAAATATTTAGTTGCTGAATCAACTTTTTTACTCACCAAGATTACCAATATAAGAGAACAACAGGATATAAAAATTGTAGGAGTTGATACAGGGTTTAATCATATAGTTCGCCCTGTTCTTTATTCCTCGTACCATCATATAATTAACATATCTAAGCTTCATGAGGAAAAGGAAGAAGTAAAGGTGGTTGGGAATATTTGTGAATCAACAGATGTGTTAAATGAAAAAATACAAATATCAAAACCAGAGGAGGGGGATATACTAGCTGTACTTACGGCAGGTGCATATTGTTCTTCAATGAGTAACCTGTATAATCTGCGTCCTTATGCTTCCGAAGCATCAATACATGATGACAAATTTTTTATAACAAGAAAAAGGTTGGGGTTTGAAGAAACTATAGGTTCTTTAGGGTTTGTCTAAAGCATAGTTAATTACCGATAAATGAGGAGTATTTATTTTGGAGTGTCACGGATCAACCCCTCTCATGCTTATTTCCTTATGATTTTTTCTTGACTCTCTAAACATTATCAGTACCCAAGAAACAATGAGTATGTTGTTTTTATTAAAATAAGAAAAAACTCGACAAATTAACGAATTTTCGCCAATTATATAGTCAATAAAATTATTATATATGATAAGAATGCAGGAAGTTCTGAACTTGCCTTACCATAAGCTAAAGAGGTTATTGGTTGATAAAGAACTATCTGCACTTGAGTTAATAAATTGCTTTTTAAACTCCGCTCAGGAAAAAAATGATAAGTATAATGCATTTCGTGAAATTACCAGGGATTATGCTTTAGAACAAGCCAGGCTATCTCAAAAAAGAATTGATGCAGGTAAAATGGGTAAAATTGAGTGCCTTCCTGTTGGTGTAAAGGATAATTACTGCACTAAAGGAGTACTTACAACTGCCTGCTCAAAGATACTAGAGAATTTTATACCAACTTACGAATCAACTGTAACACAAAAGCTATTTGCAGAGGGTGGAATAATGATCGGTAAGACTAATATGGATGAGTTTGCAATGGGTTCTTCAAACACAAATAGTTATTTTGGAAATGTCATTAATCCATATAAAGCATCAGATTCAAATAAGGATTTAGTCGCAGGTGGTTCTTCTGGTGGTTCAGCAGCAGCAGTTGCAGCAAAAATGTGCCTTGGTGCTTTAGGAAGTGATACAGGAGGTTCAGTTAGATTGCCTGCTGCATTTACAGGAACTATTGGAGTGAAACCAACTTATGGTAGATGTTCTAGGTATGGCATGATACCTCTTGCTAGTTCTTTAGATCAGGCTGGAGTTCTTGCGAATAACCTTATTGATACTGCTTTAGTGTTGGAGTCCGTTATGAGATTTGATGAAAAAGATTCAACGTCAAAAGATTTAGCAACCCCTGATATCCTAAATAACATAGGCAAAAGTATAAAAGGTTTAAAAATAGGGATTCCAAAAGAATATGAAAATACCAATCCATCTATAATGGAGTATTGGGAAAAAGCAAAAAAGTGGTTTGTGGATGCTGGAGCAGAGATAGTTAATATATCCCTACCACATACAAGTTATGCAATTGCTATATACTTTATTATAATGTCGGCGGAAGCTTCTTCAAACATGGCTCGTTATGATGGTATGGGATATGGAGTGAGGATTGAAGAACAAGGTGATGGGTTTTATGATATGGTAGAAAAAACTCGTACAGAGTGTTTTGGACAAGAGGTGAAAAGAAGGATTATTTCTGGTACTTATGTGCTTTCTGCAAGTCATTTTGGTGATTATTACCAGAAGGCACAAAAAGTACGTAGGCGGATTGCTAACGATTTTCACGAAGCTTTTTCTAAGGTCGATGCAATACTTACACCAACCACTGCAAATCCAGCTTTTGGTGTTAATGAAAAACCTAATCCAATTGATATGTATTATAATGATTTGTTTACCGCACCATCTAGCCTTGCTGGATTGCCTGCCATCTCAGTGCCAGTGGGATTATCAAAAAATAAATTACCATTAGGGCTACAAATAATTTGCAAAGCTTATGATGAGGGGGGTATGTTTAAGTTCGCCAGCATAATTGAAAAAAATTCAGAATTTAAAGTTTATAATTAATGGATAAGAGAATTGTAGATGAAATATTTTTAAGATTTAGCAGACAAACCCCCATCCCTCGCATTGAGCTTAACTATATTAACAACTTTACTTTGTTTATAGCCGTTGTTCTTTCTACACAATCTACTGATAAAGGTGTAAATAAGGTAACTCCTACATTATTCAAGAAGGCAGGTGACCCACGTAAGATGCTTTTACTTGGTGAGGTAGAACTGAAAGAATATATAAAAAGCATAGGACTTTATAACTCTAAAGCAAAAAACATCATAAAAGCCTGTGAAATTATGGTTGCAGAACATAATAATAAGCTTCCGGAAAATTTTGATGATTTACGTAAATTACCTGGTGTTGGTAGAAAGACAGCTAATGTGTTGCTAAATTCTCTTTTTAATCAGCACACAATAGCAGTTGATACACACGTACTTAGGGTAAGCAATCGTATTGGGCTTTGTAATACAAAAACACCTGATGCGACAGAAGAAGCCCTACACAAAGAGATACCAAATAAGTGGAAAAAATATGCACATCATTGGTTAGTTTTGCATGGTAGATACATTTGCAAAGCAAGGAAACCACTTTGTTCTGATTGTATAATCAGGGATTTATGTAGATTTAAAAAACCCAGCCCAAACCCTACTAAATGAATTATCTTATGGGCAAACTATCGTAATGGATAATGTAAGCTTTCATAAAACTATAAATAATCTCAGCTCGGAGTTTTATATCCCTGTAGCAACCATATTATAATTAATCAATAAAAAGCATATATATTGCATCATTTTAGCACAAAATTCCATATATATGGTAATAAGGTACTTTTCAATAAATTTAATACTATTCTTTGCTACATCAGTAATTTTGTCATAATTGCTATAATGCTCTCTATTCCATTTATACACGATCAAAAAAATTTTGAATTGAGGTTTAAAACAATAGCAACTCGTCATGATTACATTCCTTTAAACCTTTTCTTAGACTCTCTACAAAAAGTAAAGTATGCAAAATCACCATCTGCCAACCATCCGATTTATAGGGGTTTACTTTTGTAGATTTTAGGATTTCAGCTGTTTTGCAGAGAGTCTATTACTTCAGATGTTTGATATAGTCCTGATTAAGCTTATATTTTTCCATCCAATGAAGTAATAGTTTCTTGTACTCAACCTTTATACTTTCCTCTCCAAAGATGGCTTCTGCTCCATTAAAACAAAGTATAGCTATCTCTTCGGCTTTAAGCGGATGAAAGCCTTCCGGTATTTCGTGTTTCCTATCTAATCCTGCTAAAATGGCTATCATATGTTTAATTAATACCCCACCAATACTAGGGTTGTCTGAACTAATGGTAATCTTCATTTTGTGTTTTCTGAACAGTGCAAAAAACGGATGTTCCCACAAATTCCTGATAAATATTCTCTTACCACCCTTTGTTTTTGCACAAGGGATATATTCCTTTTCATTTTTTTCTTTAACATGGAGGCATAAACCCAGATTAAGGTTGATAATAGGCATCATTATCAACGTGATACCCCTTTGTTTTACATACTCTATCGCATCAATATCCTCTAATATTTGGTATCCATGAGCAAGCCGTGTTATTGGTAACGTGTTCACTACATCCAACATATGTTCAACACCAACTCCTTCTCCTCCATGTGCTTCACATCCAAGTCCTAATTCTTTGATCTTCTCATATCCAGCTTTGAGATGTATTGGCCATCCTGTTTTATCTTTCTCGTGCCCTGCTGATTCAACACCAACAAATACACCTGGTACAATTTTTTGTGCTTCTTCCAACCAGCTTGCTGCCTCTAAAGTTCTTTCATGTGTAGTTTTTATTTCTCCTGTAGCTTTAGTTTTGTTAAAACAATGTAAAAACCTTAATTTTACACCATTATCTTGATATTTTTTGATGGTACTCTGAAATAATAAGTAAAGTTGCTTTCTAGCGTTTTCAGGTGTTTCATCTGGAAATAGTGAATATGCGATTTTTATATTTTGCTGTAACTCTGTATAGAATACTTTTTGTTTGATACACTCATTCAAATATTTATCTAGTATGAATAATATATCATCCTTAGTTTGAATACCACCTGGTGGATGCCTATGTCCTTGTACAGTAGCCATTATTCTGTCAAAGCTTTTAAAGCTCTCAAAATCAACGTTATACCTTAGATTTTGTGGCCTTCCCCCATTATCTAAATAAAAGCTCCTGTTAAATATATCAATATAATTTTCATGGGGGTCTTCAATTGACAGTGAATTAGGTCCATTTAAACAAGAGTATTCTCCATTGGACTTTTTTTCAATGGTAATCAGTTTATTTCTCACACCTAAATCCCATGCAATGTTCGGAGATATTACACCTGGCAGATGTACATGTATGTCGCAGATTGGAAGATCATCTATCATATTTTGAGTAAGTGTGGTAAGGTTGCTTAAGAAATTGCTTGTCATAATTATTTAGGCTATTAGCATAAGGTAATTCTAAAATGCCATAACTAGGTATTATTACTAACCATAAAATGCAAACATTTTTCCGAAATGAAAAAAATTAAAAAATTATATTCCTTAGATGATGTCTTAATAGAGCCACATTATTCAAACATCATTCCAAAAGACGCTGATACATCCACAAATTTAACCAGAAAAATTACCTTGAACATTCCTTTCATCTCAGCAGCGATGGACACAGTTACAGAGCATGAAATGGCAATACAAATGGCCATCGTTGGTGGAATAGGAGCAGTACACAAGAACATGAGTATTGATTTACAATGTCAAGAAGTCGCAAAAGTAAAAGGTTATCAAGTTGATAGTGTTAATGATAAAAATGCTTCTGTAGATCAAAGCAACAGGTTGCGTGTAATTGGGGCTGTTGGAACTGGGGAGGAAGCGATTCAAAGGACAGAAGCTCTTCTCAGCGCTAATGTTGATCTCATTGCTATTGATACTTCACACGGACATTCACAAAATGTGATTGATACGATCAAGGAAATAAAAAAAATATCACCAACTACTGAAGTAATTGCAGGGAACATAGCAACCAAGGATGCGGCACTTGCTTTGCTTTATGCAGGAGCTGATACCTTGAAGGTTGGCATAGGTCCTGGTTCTATATGTACTACAAGAATAGTATCAGGTGTAGGAGTTCCACAATTTTCAGCAATCCTCGAAATTTCTGAAGTTTGCCAGACAAAAGATGCTTTTCTCATAGCAGATGGAGGAATAAAATATTCAGGCGATATAGTCAAAGCTATTGCAGCAGGTGCGGATTGTGTGATGCTTGGCTCATTGTTAGCTGGGACAGACGCAACTCCTGGAGAGATAATTACAATCAACGACAAAAAATACAAACAATATAGAGGTATGGGTTCATGTACTGCTATGAAAGCTGGTTCAGCAGATAGGTACTTTCAGGAAGAGGAAATAAATCTTGTTCCTCAGGGAGTAGAGGGATATGTGAAATATAAAGGTGCTGTAAGTGATGTAATTGCCCAATTAAAGGGAGGATTAACCTCCGCAATGGGTTATACAGGAAACCAAACGATAGAGAAAATGAAGTCAAACTGTACATTTGTTAAAATCACCACTGCAGGAATGAAGGAGAGCCATGTACATAGCCTTGATCAATTTAAACCTACGCTTAATTATGAAAAGTAATTATGAATAACCACGATAAAGTACTGATACTGGACTTTGGCTCACAACTTACCCAGTTAATTGCAAGAAGAATACGAGAATTAAACATATATAGCGAAATACATCCATGTTCAATATCTGTAACAAAGATAGAACAGTTTAATCCAAAAGCGATTATTTTATCCGGTGGAAGTGAATCAGTTACAAATATGGATGCCCCTGAAATACCAAAAATCATTTATGATCTAAATGTGCCAATTTTAGGTATTTGTTATGGACAACAAGCTCTCTGTAAGGATTTTGGTGGCAATATATTAAGCTCAAAATCAAGGAGTTATGGAGCAGCAGAGTTAAAGATTATAGACGATTCTAAGTTGTTTGCAAATTTTTGGCAACGAGGAGAAAGTCATAAGGTTTGGATGAGTCATGGGGATTGTATTAGTGAGTTGCCAAATGACTTTAGAGTAGTGGCAAAAACTGACCAAGCACCCTATGCTGTCATTAAGCATAAGGATAAGGAAATTTATGGAATACAATTTCATCCTGAGGTTTCACATACAGAAGACGGAGTGAAATTATTGGATACCTTTCTTGGCAAAATTGCTGGATGCAAAAAAGATTGGCAAATATCTTCTTTTATTGATGAAGAAATATCGGAAATTAGGGCTAAAGTTGGAAAGGAAAAAGTCATTCTTGGACTATCAGGAGGGGTGGATTCTACAGTAGTTGCTGCATTTCTCGCTAAAGCTATTGGTAAGCAGTTGCATTGTGTGTTTGTAGATAATGGTCTTTTGAGGCAAAACGAAGTTGAGGAGGTGGAACATAATCTGAAGAGTAACTTTGATTTACAATTACATACAATAGATGCCAGTGAAAAATTTTTAGCTACACTTAAGGGCATGGTAGCACCTGAGGAAAAACGCAAAATTATTGGTAGAGTTTTTATTGAAACATTTCAGAATACAATCAAGAAAATAGGCGGTGTTCAGTATTTGGCACAGGGTACAATATATCCAGATGTGATTGAATCATTGGCAACTTCAACAGGAAAAAAGGTTACTATAAAATCGCATCACAATGTCGGCGGATTGCCAGAAAACATGCATGGACTTAAGCTTATTGAACCACTGAGGTTGCTATTCAAGGATGAGGTCAGAATCTTAGGCAGAGAGCTGAATGTACCAGATGCAATATTGAATAGACATCCATTCCCAGGACCAGGGTTAGGTATTAGAGTGATTGGAGAGGTAACAAAAGAGAAATGCGATATATTGAGAAAAGCTGATTACATTTTTATTAATGCACTTAAGGAAAGTGGATTTTATCATAAGGTATGGCAAGCCTATGCTGCATTGCTTCCAGTAAAAACAGTAGGTGTGATGGGAGATACTAGGACATATCAGCATATATGCGTTTTAAGAGTGGTTTCTTCTGTTGATGGTATGACTGCGAACTATGTAGATTTACCACATGATCTGCTGGGTTTTATTGCAAGAAGGATAGTCAACGAAGTACATGGCATAAACAGGGTAGTCTATGATATCACCTCAAAACCTCCAGCAACTATCGAGATGGAGTGATAAGTGGAATTCTACTAATCATATATAATCAATTAAATTTAATTAATCTTTATGAGCTCCAGAAAAAGAAACCGTAAAAAATCGTTTTTTGTAAGTTATGCAAAGTCAATAAGAGATTTTATACTTAAATTGGCTTTTATTCTGATAAGCATAGGATTTTTTATTTTTATAATTTATAAAGCTTACAAATATGCGTTAGACCCTGTTGATTTACAAAACATACCTTTAATCAAATATACCAACAAACCTGTCAAAAGAAAGTTTAATGAAAATGATGGTTTGATATTTTTAAATCAGGATAAAGTTATTTATAATACTATTATGAAAAATGGTAAATCTGAAAAGAGTAAAGAAACAGAGAAAATTTTACAAGATTTTTCACATCAACAAATTTTTGATATTGTACAAGATATTAAGAACGTTAAGAATACTCCACGACAAATGGGACAAAAGTCGAAAAAAGTTGATGTTAAAAATAACAAAAAGAAAATATCACCAAAAAATATCCAAAAATACGGCAAAAGAAATGTATTTCAAGTATTGGATACCGAATAGAGGGGTTGGTTTGGTATGGTGATGGTTATAGTCTTATAACTGCAACTTGAAAATTAATCTAGTACGTTTCGCTAGATTGTTCTAATATGTCGGTTCTTATAATAGATTTTTAAGTTAAATGAAAACAGCTTTTTTATTTCCTGGGCAAGGCTCACAACAGGTAGGGATGGGAAAAGAGTTTTATGAGAATTTCCCTAAGGCAAAAGAGGTATATGAGATTGTAAATGATGCACTACAACAAAAACTAACAAACATTATTTTTCATGGGGACGAGGAGAAATTAAGAATCACAAGCAACACTCAACCAGCTATTATGGCGACTTCTATGGCGGTATTAAAGGTATTACAATCCTTTGCTAATCAAAACATTGAAGATTTATGTGATGTTGCTGCTGGTCATTCTCTTGGTGAATATACTGCATTATGTGCAATGGACTCGTTAACGTTAAGTGATACAGCGAAAATTCTAAGAGTAAGGGGAAATGCAATGCAAAAAGCCGTTCCTGCAGGTGTTGGAGTAATGTATGTCTTAATTGGTACTGATGAAGTGGTAGCACAAAAAATATGTGAAGTACTATCACGGAATGGCATATGCGAAATTGCAAATGACAATGGTGCTGGTCAGATTATCTTAAGTGGTAATGCAAAGGCTTTTGAAAAAATAGATATATTAGCAAAAGATTTTCAAATCAGGAAGATGGTTAAATTACCTGTTAATGCTCCATTTCATTGTAGCCTCATGAGAGAAGCAACTACTGTAATGACTAAAGGACTATCTCCATATAATTTCAATGAGCCAAAAGTTAAAATCATCGCTAACTATTCTGCAGATATATACAAATCAAAAGAAAGCATTAGGGAGTTGCTTATAAAGCAGATAGAAGGTAGGGTAAGGTGGCGGGAAACCATTGCTAAAATGTATCACGAAATGGGTATAAGAAAGTTTGTTGAGATTGGTGTTGGTAAGGTGTTATCCAATCTTATAAAACGTCAATATCTTGATGTAGAGGTGCATAGTCTGCAAAAAATTGAAGATATTGAGAATTATTTAAAATAAGGATTGTTAAAAATAGGGGATCATACCATGTTTGATTTAAAAAATAGATTAGCACTAGTTACTGGGGCAACAGGTGGTATAGGGCAAGCTATTGTAAAAACATTGTATAGCAGGGGGGCTAAACTTGTTATAACAGGAAGAGAAGAAGAAATTTTAGAAGAATTAAAGAATGAATTAGGAGATACTACGCATTCATTAACTTGTAACTTAAATGATGAATCCCAGGTCAACCACTTAATAGAAAATGCCGAAAAGGAATTTGGAAATATAGATATTTTAGTATGTGGTGCAGGTATAACGAAGGACAGCTTAGCAATCAGGCTTAAGGATGAAGACTGGAACGGAGTGATTAACTTAAATTTAACAACTACATTCAAGTTAAATAGAGATGCCATAAAATATATGATGAAGAGAAGGTACGGCAGAATTATAAATATTTCTTCTATTATTGGATTAACTGGTAATTTAGGTCAATCCAACTATGCTGCAAGTAAAGCTGGAATAATGGGCATGACCAAATCATTGGCACTAGAAGTGGCTACACGTGGGATAACAATTAATTGCATTGCTCCAGGTTATATAGATACGCCAATGACGCAGGTTTTAAAAGAAGGAATAAGAAATGCCATAATAGATCGCATTCCAGCGAAAAGAATTGGAATGCCACAAGATGTGGCAAATGCTGTGTTATTTTTGGCATCCGAAGAAAGTGCATATATCACAGGGCAGACATTAAGCGTTAATGGTGGTATGTTAATGCCATGATATTAGGGAGGATTTGTACAACTCGATAACTGAAGAGTTTATTTATGGGAAAGCATTTAATGGAAATAAAAAACCTTAACTTTAAGGACAAAGACGTATTTCTAAGATGCGATCTAAATGTCCCTTTTAATGATGATGATACCCTACTTGATGATACAAGAATAACAAGCCTCATTCCTACTATCAAATTTTTGATAAAACACGAAGCGAAAATAATATTAGCTAGCCATTTCGGCAGACCCAAAGGCAAACCTAACCAAAAACTTTCTTTAGTAAGGATTATTCCCTATTTAGAAGAGTATTATAATATCAGTGTCAGGTTTATAGCAGATATATTATCTCAAGAAACTGCAAATGTTATTAAACAAGCAGACAACAAGGAAATATTATTACTGGAAAATTTAAGGTTTTATAAGGAAGAGGAGGAGAATGATAAAAAGTTTGCTCAAAAATTAAGTCAGCTTGCGGATATTTATATTAATGATGCTTTTTCTTGTTGCCATAGAAAACATGCTTCCATTGATGCAATTACCGAATTCATGCCCTTTTATCCTGGATTGCTATTAGAAAAAGAAATCAAAAAATTAAGTGATGTTTTATCATTCAATAAAAAACCCTCTATGCTCATTATCGGTGGTAAGAAAATCTCCAGCAAAATTTCTGTTTTAAAAAGCCTTGCAGATAGAATGGACAAAATAGTTATAACAGGAGTAATGGCAAACAATTTTCTAAAAGCTCTAGGGTATGAGATAGGCAACTCCTTTTATGAACCTGATTCTGTTCGAGAAGCTAAAAGTCTTTATGGCAAGTATAAAGATAAAATCATATTACCATGTGATTTTGTGGGGAAGGACAATAACAACAAGCCCTTCATCAAAGATTTATCAGATATTTCTCAGGGAGATTGTATGTTAGACATTGGATTAAATAGCTGTGAAAAAATATCAAGTATTATCAAAGCTTCTGAAATCGTAATATGGAATGGACCAATTGGTTTTTATGAAGAACCCCAATATGCTGTAAGTAGTTTATATATAGCTAGAGCTATTGCTTATTTTACAAAGTATGGCAATCTGACTAGCGTTGTTGGAGGGGGGGATGCAGTTGCAGTTGCAAAAATATCTGGACTGGAAAATGATTTTTCTTATATTTCTACTGGCGGAGGAGCATTTTTAGAATTTCTTGAAAAAGGAGATTTGATAGGATTAAAAAATTTAAGGAACAAAGGAACATGAGAAATGCAGTTATTTTATTAAGTGGGGGTTTGGATTCCTCAACAACCCTTGCAATTGTGAAGGAAAGAGGATATACGCCTTATTGCATGAGTTTTTTCTATGGACAAAAACAGGTTGCAGAATTAGAGGCAGCAAAAAAAATTAAGGCTTTGATTGCTCCAGAAGCAGAACATAAGATTGTAACCATAGACTTAAAAACCTTTAGTCATTCCGCTATCACCGATGACATTGCAGTCCCTGAGGGCAGAACACAGAAGGAAATATCAAGTGGTATTCCCATCACTTATGTACCTGCTAGAAACACGATATTTTTATCTTATGCACTTGCTTATGCCGAAGTATTGTCAGCAAATGATATATTTATCGGTGCTAATATACTAGATTATAGTGGTTATCCCGACTGTAGACCTGCATATATTGAGGCATTTAATACTATGGCTAATTTAGCATTGGCAAGAACTGTACAAGGAGAGAAAATAACAATTCATGCCCCCCTGTTACAATTAAATAAAAGTCAAATTATAGAGGAAGGGCTGAGGTTAGGAATAGACTATTCAAAAACGTTATCATGTTATAATCCAACTACAGATGGTGTTAGCTGTGGCAAGTGTGATGCATGTATATTAAGATTAAATGCTTTTAAAGATTTAGGCAAAAAAGACCCAGCAAAGTATGTTGATATGAATAAGCAATGAATATTGATTTCTCACCATTGGGAAAAAAAACAACATATATTGATAAATATAATAACAAGTTGATATTTCCAATATCAAGGGGTGTAAAAAGGAAAAAGCTTGGTATATCAGGGAGGTTGCCATTTTTTGGTTATGATATATGGAATGCTTATGAGCTTTCCTGGTTGTGGGATGATGGAAAGCCTGAGGTTGCCACAGCTGAGATCATATACGATTGCGAATCTGAGTTTATGGTTGAATCTAAATCGCTAAAGCTATACCTGAATTCTTTCAACAATACGATTTTTAACTCTGCTGAGGATGTGAGGGGTACGATAAAAGAGGATTTGTCAGATAAATTAAAAACCGATGTTTCAGTCAAGTTAAAAGACTTGGAGGAAAAAATAAAATATGCAATCCCACCAGGAATAAATATTGATAATTTTTATTCTCAAGGTTTCAAAGGTAGTAATATCAGGGTTTCGCAAGATATAGTTGTACAGCAAGAGCAATTATTTACAAACTTATTAAAATCCAATTGTCCAATGACAGGACAACCAGACTGGGGAACATTAATGCTTACTTATTCAGGGCAAAAAATGGATTATACAAGCTTGATAAAGCATATAATATTATTAAGGAATTTGAATGAATTTCATGAGCAATGTATTGAAAAAATATACATGAATATCTACACAGCTTGTCAACCCGATTATTTAGAAGTATATGCAAGATATACGAGAAGAGGCGGAATAGACATTAATCCTTATAGATGCTCTGAAAAAACTCCAATCCCTAATAATTATAGGGTGTATAGGCAGTGATTTAATCCTTCTTTTTATCAGAATTTAGCAAATTGCTGACATTTTTTTTAACTTGTCTAAGGGTATCATTACTACCTTTATTGGTGCTATCCTTCCCACCTAATAAATCTGTAATTTGCTTTTTTACGTTCTGCAATCCGCTGGTTAAATTTGCTACACTGATATTTTGAAAATTTGGCAATTGTAAGGTAAATTTCCCATGACTTGAAATATTTAGAAAAAAATATACTATTGCTAGTATTATGATGGTCCTTATTCTTAAAAGTAGTAGAAGGAAATCCAACATAGGAGTATAAATGAACAAAATATATCTTCCAGTGTAGCAAATTAATTATATATGACAATAAAATTGTGGTTAATGAGAAAATTTTGCCCTTAATACTAGAGCCAAATCCCTTATTACATCAGGTATCTGAAGTTGTGGTCGAGGTTGATGATGAAGTAAGAGGTTTAGCAGAAAAACTCATTGCCACTATGCAACATCATAAGGGATTAGGGCTTGCATCAGTACAGGTGGGGATTTTAAAAAGGGTAATAGCTATCAATATAATAAATGTAGGATGTGAAGGCGATAAACCTCTTAATCTGCAAGAAGGAGCAATGATATTAATTAATCCTGAGGTAGTTGAACAATCTGATGATAAAAAAACTTATGCAGAAGGTTGCTTATCCTTTGGTAATATTTATCCTGAAATTGAAAGAGCTAACAGAGTTAAAGTCAAATATTTAGATTTAGATGGCAAAGAGAATTTTTTGGAGGTATCTGACCATATTCTTTCAGCTTGTTTACAACATGAAATAGACCATACCAATGGCATAGTATTTTTAGATAGGCTTTCCAGAATGAAAAAGGAGTTCATGATGAAGAAGTATTTGAAGCATAAGTCTCGTGATACAAATAGCACAGATGCAAGAATGTAAATGTGATCTGAATAAACTTGGGACAATTGCCAAAGTAATTTCGCAAGAATTAACAATAGGGGATGTTATACTGTTGAATGGGGACTTAGGAACGGGTAAAACAACATTTACAAAATTATTAGTCCAACATTTGGGTGGTAACTCTGAAAATGTAACCAGTCCCACCTTTAATTTAGTACATCGATATAAAACAAAATCCTTTGATGTATGGCATTTTGACCTATATAGATTAAAATCAAAAGAAGAATTATATAATTTAGGTATCGATGACAGTTTAATGAATGGAGTTTGTATTTTGGAATGGGGAAAAATTGCAAAAGATTTTTTACCTAATAATTGTATAGAAATTTTCTTTAAATACACTGCCAATACCAAAATCAGAAAGATAGTAATACAAAACTTCATTAATTCAATAGACCCTCTCCCTTATTTATAATAATTAATAATGTAGAAAATATTAAAGCTTTTTTCAAAAAGTTTTTACTTTTTATATTTTTTATATAATCATTAATTTTATAAACTTAGGGGGTTTTATATGAATAAAATAGGCAGAATGATTTCTATATTCATAGGCACTATGAGTATAGTCTTTGTCAATATAGGGTATGCTCAGACTAAGAGTGATGTTGCAAACAACGAAGCTAAGTGTGTAGTTAAAAGAGCTGTTTTTGAGCTGGGGTTTAGGGGGCACAACAGTTGCAACTGCTAGAGTAAATAAGTGTACTAATACTATAGTAACACTAGGAAACCAAGTGCAAAAATCTATGCCATATCAAACTTATATTAATACCAGTGCAGATAGAAAAACTTTGCCTGAAGATGCTATAAAAGAGGGTATTACAAAAACTCAAGAAGCAAAGAAAGAGTTAGGTATAGATTGTAATGATATAAAGTGTGTAGGAATTGCAACAGCTGCTATGCGTAATGCAAAAAATGCAGATATAGTTTTAGAAGAGATTTATAAAACAACGAAAGTAAAAGTATCAGTAATCTCTCAAAAAGAAGAGGGATTAATTGGTTATTATAGTGCTGTTATCAAAGCAAATCTTCCTGCTAAGGAGCAAGAAACTGCAATAGTACTGGACATAGGTGGAGGTAGTTATCAAGTAGTATATCCAGATCAAAGTGAGTGTGTGGTATATAGTGGGATGGTTGGTAGTGCAATATTTAGAGTAATGGTGATAGAGTTAGTTAAAAGCTATTCTCTTCATGAAACCAGTACCCCTAACCCCATGACTCAGCATGAGATTGAGGAAGCAAAATTGTTGGCTATCAAAGCTATAGGAGAACCAATTATCGGTGTGGAACAGATAAAGCATTTATTGCAAAATCCAAATAAAAGAATTTATGGTGTTGGTGGTTTTTAAGGGGGATGACAAAATTGTGTAATAAAAATACAACAGAAATAACCATAGATGCAGTTGAAAGTACAATAAAACAATTAACTTTAAAGAGTGATGACTATATAGCTAATCACTATAAAGGTTTTCCTTACGTTAATGAGATGGTCACCGACTTAATTTTTATTCATGGTATTATGAAAGTATTGAATATTGAAATCTTACCCATCATAGATACCAATAATACATTGGGTACTTTTGTACTGCCTAAGTATTGGTAGAAAGTGCTGAGTATATAGTTAGTGATTGGGTATCTGGTATTACAGACATTGGTTTGTAAACATTTAGTATTACATCTTGACTTTAGCAATAAGTTATATAATACTACATCCCGTACTTTTATATTGTGCTGGTGCTGTTCTGTGAAAATAACTGGTTTTATCAATTTTTTTAGAGAAGTCAGATCGGAAGGAAACAGGGTTTCGTGGTCTACATTTAAGGAAACATTGACAGCATCTTTTTTAGTTTTTATTGTAGTTTTGATAGCTTTTCTGTTTTTTTTAATGATTGATGGAGCAATATATAAGATAATTGGTTATATTTTGATGTCAGGAGGTTGATTTTGGTTGCCAAGTGGTACATAGTTAATGTGCTTTCGGGATATGAAGGGAAAGTTGTTGAATTGATAAAGCAGGATGCTAAAAAGAAGCAGGCTATGGATTTGTTCGAGGATTTCATTATTCCTATACAAAATACAATAGAAGTGAAAGGGGGCAAAAGGGTTAATGTGGAAAGGAGGATTTTTCCTGGATATGTAATGGTCAACATGGAGCTAAATGATCTTGCGTGGAATATTGTTAAAAATACACAATATGTAGGCAAGTTATTGGGTGGAGGAAATAAGCCGTTATCTATACCAGAGCATGAGGTAAAAAGGATGTTAAAGCAGATTGAGGATGGAAAAGTTGTTAAAGAAGTGAAGAAGACTTTTGAAGTAGGCGAAAATGTAAGGATAATTGATGGTGTTTTTGAGACATTTAATGGAATAGTCGAAGAGGTTGAGGATAAAAAGCAACGTATGAAAGTTTTGGTTTCCATATTTGGTAGAGAGACTCCTGTAGATTTAGAATTTGATCAGGTTGAAAAAAATTAATATAACTGAGGTAAAAAGGGTGAAAAAAATTATTGGAGAAATAAAGTTACAAATTTTAGCAGGCAAAGCAAACCCAGCTCCACCTATCGGTCCAGCCTTAGGTCAAAAAGGGTTGAACATTGCTGAATTTTGCAAGCAATTTAATGATAGAACAAAAAATGAAGACCCTAACATGAAGCTGCCAGTAATCATAACTGCTTATGCGGACAGAAGCTTCACCTTTAAACTCAAATCCCCTCCTGTTGCTGATTTAGTAAAAAAGTATTTGGGATTACAAAAAGGTTCTTCTGCTCCTGGTCGTGATGTAGTTGGTAGCATAACAAAAGATGATATTTTTAAAATTGCTAAAATTAAGCTTGAGGATATGGGGTTAGATGAATTAGAACCTGCAGCAAAAGTTGTGAAAGGAACTGTGCGTTCAATAGGGATCAGTATTGTTGATTAGTTTAAATTTAAAAGGTGTACAAAATTTTATGGGCAAGAGAATTAAAAATGCTAGAAAGTTAATTAATATGAATAAGTACTATAGCTTAGATAATGCAATATCATTATTTTTGAATGATTATGCAAAAAAATTCAAGGCTAAATTTGATGAAACTATAGAGTTTATTTTAAAGCTGGGGATTGATGTTAAACAATCTGACCAGATGGTTAGAGGTGTGATAACTATGCCACATGGATTAGGTAAACAGAGGAGAGTTGTGGTTATTGCTGATTCAGAAAAAATTCAAGAAGCTAAAGATGCAGATGCTGAAGAAGTGGGGGGTGAAGATTTAATAGAGAAGATAAAAGGGGGTTTTTTAGATTTTGATGTTTGCTTAGCTACTCCCACGATGATGTCTAAGATTACTGTTATTGCTAAAATACTTGGTCCAAAGGGATTAATGCCAAACCCTAAGTTAGGTACTGTTTCTAATAATATATCTGATGCTGTTAAAAATGCTAAAAGTGGGCAGGTTGAGTTTAGAGTAGAAAAGAATGGTATTATTCATGCTGGTGTCGCTAAAATTGGGTTTACTAAAGATAAGATAAAAGATAACGTAATGGCTCTATATAAGGCGATTTTAGCTGCGAAACCCGTAAAATCAAAAGGGGTTTATGTTGTAAACTCTTTTTTATCTACTACTCATGGACCTTCTTTAAAACTTGACTTAAAAACTTTTGCAGGGTAACATTACTTCCCATGCTATTACTGACATTATTAGTAACTAAATTTTTGGTGTAAAATTGGATAGGGCTAGCAAAGAAAAATTGATTGCAGGGTACACAGAATTGTTTGATAGACATGAGGCAGTTTTTTTTATGAAAAACTTGGGTTTATCGGTGGCAGATTCGAAGTATATTAGAACAAAACTTAAGCCAACAGGAGCTAGGTTTATAGTTACTAAAAATAGTTTAGCAAAAATTGCTGTTGCTAAAACAAAATTTACTAATGTAAAAGGGTTATTTGTGGGACCTGTAGCAGTAACATATACTGATGATCCTGTTTCCGTTTCTAAGTTGTTAGTAGGATTTTGCAAAGGGGGCAAGAAGTTGAAGGTTATTGGTGGGGCTATGCTAGATAAGCAGTTAAGCGAAAATGATGTTATGGATTTATCTAAAATGCCTACACAAAACGAGATTAGAGCTAAAGTTATAGGTCTGGTTAATGCTATAGCAAGTAAAATTGTTACGGTTCTTAAAGAACCAGGTGGCAAACTAACTAGGGTTGTAAAAGCATATGCTGAAAATAAAAAAACATAAATAGGAGTTTAAAAATGGTAGAACTTGATAAAATAGTTGATCAGTTATCAAAATTAACAGTAATGGAAGCAGTGGATCTCGCTAAAAAATTGGAAGATACGTGGGGAGTTACAGCTTCCATAACAGGGGATGTTGCAGCTCCTATACAACAAGGAGATGCTGTACCTACTGCTGATGAAAAATCAGAGTATGATGTCATACTTGAATCTGCAGGAGACAAGAAGATTAACGTAATCAAGGAAGTTAAAGCCATAACTGGATTAGGGCTTAAAGAAGCAAAGGATATAGTAGAGACTGTACCTAAACCGATAAAAAACGCAATTACCAAAGAAGAGGCTACAAAATTAAAGGAAAAATTAGAAGCAGCGGGGGCTAAGGTTAGCTTAAAATAGCCAGTTTTTAGTTGAAAATTCTATAAAATAAAAATACAGGAAAAGAAGTGTCCTCATATCTTTCTAAAAGACGTATCAGATATAGTTTTGGGAAAATTTCAAGTAATATAGATGCCCCAGATTTAGTCAAGATACAAAAGGAGTCTTATGAAAAATTTTTACAGTCAAATATTCCAAAAGAAGAACGCAAGAACCAAGGATTAGAAAAAGTATTACGATCTGTTTTTCAGGTTTATGATCCAGAAGGAAGTGGCAAATTAGAGTATGTAAGTTACACACTGGGAACACCTAAATATACGCCTAGGGAATGTATCCAGAGAGGGGTAAATTATGCTGCTGCCTTGAAGGTTGTTTTGCGTTTAATCATTTGGGATTGTGAAACTGATTCAGATACAAAGGAAATAAAGAGTATTAAAGAGCAGGAAGTTCATATGGGGGATATTCCTTTAATGACAGATAGGGGAATGTTCATTATAAATGGGGCTCAAAGAGTGGTTGTTTCACAGTTGCATCGTTCTCCCGGTGTATTTTATACTCATGATAAGGGGAAGAATTCAATTTCTGGAAAATATATATATTCTGCACGAATTATACCGGACAGGGGGTCTTGGATCGACTTTGAGTTTGATATAAAAGATGTTTTATATTTTAGAATTGATAGAAAGAGAAAGATTCATATAACTACACTACTCAAAGCAATGGGGTATGATAGACAAAAAATTTTAAAAGAATTTTATAGCTTCGTAACGTATGAATGGGCAAAAGACAACTTAATTACAGAGTTTGATCCTATAAAGTTTAGGGGAGTAAAAGTAGAGAAAGATATTATTGATGCTGAAACAAAAGAGATAGTTTTCAAAAAAGATACAAGGGTTACACCTAAGTTAGTAAGAGATCTTCAGGGTGAAAACAAAAAAAGATACTACATTGCAAGTGAAGAGGATCTAGAAAAAAAGTATTTAGCTAAGGATGTTATAGATAGAAAAACAGGCGAAGTAATTTACCAAGCTGCTGAAGAAATTTCTCAAAAGATGATTGATATTTTTAAAACCACTGGAATTAAGGTGATAAAAATACTGAATATCGATAATGTTAATTCAGGTAGTTTTATTAGGGATACCTTAGTACTCGATAAAAATATAGATGAAGAACAAGCACTGGCTGATGTATATAAAGTTTTAAGACCAGGAGAGCCTTCTACTTCTGGTGCTGCTAAACAGTTATTTGAAAGCACGTTTTTTGATGATGCAAAATATGATTTATCGCCTGTGGGACGGGTACAAATAAATAGAAAACATGCCCTTGATATACCTGATCATATCACTGCTTTAACAAAAAAGGATATAATGTCCATTATAAAACACCTGCTGTATTTAAAGTGTGGAAATGATACAGTTGACGATATAGATAGTTTAGTAAACAGAAGGGTTAGGTCAGTAGGTGAATTGGTAGAAAGTCAATTTCGTATGGGACTGGTAAGGACACGAAAATTCATTGTTGAAAGAATGTCTTCTGTAGAGATAGACAATATTATGCCAAATGATCTTGTTAATTCAAAAGCATTAATGAGTTCCCTAAAGGAATTCTTTGGTATATCTCAACTTTCACAATTTATGGATCAAACTAATCCGCTAGCTGAAGTTACTCATAAAAGGAGATTGTCAGCACTTGGTCTAGGGGGGCTAACTAGAGAGCGGGCTGGGTTTGAAGTTAGGGATGTACATGTAACCCACTATGGTAGAATTTGCCCTATTGAAACACCAGAGGGACAAAATATAGGTTTAATTAGTTCTTTGGCAACGTATGCTAATATTAATAACTATGGCTTTATAGAAACTCCATATCGTAAAGTGAAAGATGGTTGTGTAACGGATGAACTCTTTTATCTAAGTGCAATTGAAGAAGAAAAATATAATATTGCAAACGCTAGCATTAAGCTTGATAGCAAAAAGAGGATAATAGATGAGGTAGTGATTTGCCATAGAAGAGGTGAAGTAGTAAATGTCATGAGAGAGGCAGTAGATTTAATGGATGTGTGTCCACAGCAATTGGTTTCTGTGGCAGCTTCATTAATCCCATTTTTAGAAAATGATGATGCTAATAGGGCATTAATGGGTTCAAATATGCAACGTCAAGCAGTCCCCTTAATTACAAATGAAGCCCCACTAGTTGGCACAGGAATGGAACGAATTGTTGCACGTGATTCAGGTGCAGTAATTTTGGCAAAAAGAAGCGGTATTATTAACCAAGTTGATTCAAAAAGGATAGTAGTAAAAGTAAAAGAAGAGAAAAACCGTGATGTAATTGGTGTCGATATTTATACCCTTACAAAATACGATAAGTCTAATCAGGGAACATGTATTAACCAAAAGCCAATAGTGAATGTGGGAGACTTTGTGAAAAAAGGAGACATTCTTGCTGATGGAGCTTCTACAAATATGGGAGAACTCGCCTTAGGGAAGAATATCCTTGTTGCTTTCATGCCTTGGAGGGGGTACAATTTTGAAGATTCAATTGTGTTATCTGAACGCTTGGTAAAAGATGATGTTTACACTTCTATCCATATTAACGAATATGAAGTAGTTGCAAGAGATACTAGGCTTGGACCTGAAGAGATAACAAGAGATATACCCAATGTTAATGAAGAGAATTTGAGTCAATTAGATGAAATCGGCATTGTTAATATTAGAGATAATGTTAGTGCTGGAGATATATTGGTTGGTAAAGTAACTCCCAAAACTGAATCTCCTTTGACACCAGAAGAAAAACTCCTTAGAGCTATATTTGGAGAAAAAGCTGCAGATGTACGAAACTCTTCTTTAAAAGTGCCATCTGGCGGAAAAGGTGTTGTTGTAGATGTAAAAATATTTACAAAGCGTGGGGTTCAAAAGGACGAAAGAGCAATCTCTATAGAAAGAAGTCAAATTGAAAAATTTTTAAAAGATAAAGAAGATAAGAGTAGAATCATTAAAAATTATGTACTTGGCAGGGTGAAAACTCTTCTCGTGGGACAAAAAAATATAAAAAGCAGCAAAAATGCAAAACAGAACATTATCATAAAAGATGACTTTTTTGATGAAATACCAGATAAAGATATTTGGTCTATAGAGGTAGCAGATAAGGGTATAAAGGAAGAGATTGTAAAGTTAAGAGACTTTTATGATAATTACTTAAAGGAATTAGAATACGATTACAGGCAAAAGGTAGAAAAATTACAAAGTGGTGACGATTTACCACAAGGTGTATTAAAAATAGTAAAAGTATATGTTGCAAATAAATTAAAGATTCAGTCTGGGGATAAGATGGCAGGAAGACATGGTAACAAAGGTATTGTATCAAAAATTGCACCAGTCGAAGATATGCCATTTTTAGATGATGGGCGACCTGTAGATATTGTTCTGAACCCACTTGGTGTTCCTTCTAGGATGAATATAGGACAAGTTTTGGAAACTCATTTAGGATGGGCTTCTGCGGAACTTGGCAAAGGGGTCATATCCATATTAGATAGAAGCCTAAAAAATTATGGGGCATCTGAACAAATAAAATTAAGAAATAAACTAAAAGAAGTTTTCACGTTTGGAGATAAAAACAGTGAGGAGGTTAGTAATTACATAGATAATCTGAAATCCAGAGATTTGATTGAATTGGGAAAAGATGTAAGTTATCGAGGTGTACACTTTGCAAGCCCAGTATTTGATGGGGCAAAAGAAGAAGAAATAAACAGCGTTTTGAAAAAAGCAGGACTGGATGAATCTGGGCAAGTCAAGTTAAGGGATGGTATAACAGGAGAATACTTTGATAGAAAAATAACCGTAGGTTATATATATATGATGAAACTTGATCATCTTGTTGATAATAAAATGCATGCTAGGTCTATAGGACCTTACAGTTTAATTACACAACAACCCTTGGGCGGTAAATCTCATTTTGGTGGACAAAGATTTGGAGAGATGGAATGCTGGGCTTTACAAGCGTATGGAGCAGCATATACTCTGCAAGAAATTCTTACAGTTAAATCTGACGATGTAGCTGGAAGAATAAAAGCTTATGAGGCTATTATAAGAGGTGAAAGTTCCTTTGACATAGGAATTCCTGAATCGTTCAGGGTAATGGTCAAAGAACTTAGATCATTAGCATTGAACGTAGAGCTCATATCATTAAAGGAGTAAAGAATTGGATTTTATTGGAATATTTATAGAGGTAATACAGTGCTTAACTACTTAAATCACGAAAATAATCAAAATTTTGATGCTATAAAAATATCCATTGCAAGTCCAGAACAAATAAGATCATGGTCATTTGGTGAGGTAAAAAGACCTGATACTGTAAATTACAGGACTATCAAACCAGAAAACGGTGGATTATTTTGTTCAAGAATATTTGGTCCAGTTAAAGATTATGAATGTCTCTGTGGAAAATATAAAAGGATGAAGTACAGAGGAACTGTATGTGAAAAATGTGGTGTCGAGGTAACAACTTCAAAAGTTAGAAGGGAAAGAATGGGGCATATAGAGTTAGCTACTCCAATAGTTCATATCTGGTTTTTAAGATCGTTGCCTTCCAGAATTTGCACCTTGTTGGGTATAAATCTAAAAAAAATAGAAAAAGTTTTATATTACGATTCTTACATAATATATGATCCGGGAATAACTAGCTTTGAATATGGGCAGTTGATTTCAGAAGAAGATTATTTTAAGGCCATTGAGCATTATGGTGAGGACAGTTTTCAAGCTGGAATAGGTGCTGAAGTTATCAAAAATATGTTGAAGAATATAAACCCGAAAGAAGAGAGAAAAAATCTAAGAGCAGAGTTGCCCAGAGCAAATTCAGAGACTACTAGAAAGAAAATAGTAAGGAAACTTAAATTAATTGAGGATTTTCTAAAATCAAATAATAGACTGGAGTGGATGGTCTTGGATGTCCTTCCTGTCATACCTCCAGATTTAAGACCACTAGTTATGCTAGATGGAGGTAGGTTTGCAACATCTGATTTAAATGAATTATACAGGTCTGTATTAAACAGAAATAATAGGTTAAGCAGACTTATTGATCTTAAAGCTCCTGACATTATAATTCGCAATGAAAAAAGAATGTTGCAAGAAGCTGTAGATGCATTGTTTGATAACAGTAGAAAAAGCAGAATTGTTAAAGCAACAAACAAAAGACCGTTAAAATCCTTATCAGATATGTTAAAGGGTAAACATGGTAGGTTTAGACAAAATCTACTTGGTAAAAGGGTAGATTACTCAGGTAGGTCAGTGATTGTTGTAGGTCCTAAATTAAAATTGCATCAGTGTGGTTTGCCAAAAAAAATGGCTCTTGAATTAATGAAGCCTTTTATATATTCAAAATTGGAGTTATATGGCATCTCTATTACCATCAAAGCTGCAAAAAAAATGGTAGAAGAAGAAAGACCTGAAGTATGGGACATACTTGAAGAGGTTACCAAAGAACACCCTGTACTCTTAAATAGAGCCCCAACCCTTCATAGATTAGGAATTCAAGCTTTTGAACCAAAATTGATTGAGGGTAAAGCAATTCAGTTACATCCTTTAGTTTGTGCTGCATTTAATGCAGATTTTGATGGGGACCAGATGGCTGTCCATATACCATTGTCAATAGAGGCACAGTTAGAGGTAAGAGTGCTAATGATGTCAACAAATAATATATTAAGTGCAACAAGTGGAGAACCTATTATTATTCCTACGCAGGACATGGTTTTAGGCATTTACTATTTATCTTTGGAATTTGAAAAACAAAAAGGAGAGGGGATGCTATTTTCAAATTTCAACGAGATAGAACATGCTATTAGTGCCGATAAATTATCTATACATGCCAGAATAAAATTTAGAAATGAATATTATGATAAAAATGGAAAGGTTCAATACAGAATTGTTGAAACCACGGCTGGAAGATTATTTATAGCAAATCTTTTCCCTAAAGAATCAAGCATGAGTCTCGATCATGTCAACAAAACAATGATGATACAAGAGATAACGAACTTAGTTGATACAGTATATAGAAGTTGTGGACAGAAAAAAGCAATAGTATTTGCTGACCATCTGATGGAATTGGGTTTTAAATATGCTTGCAAATCTGGGATATCTATTGGCAAAGATGATATAGTAGTCCCTAAAACCAAGAATATGCATATAAGCCGTACCTTTAAGAGAATTACAGAATATGAAGAGCAGTTCTCTGATGGTTTAATCACTACTCGTGAGAAATATAATAAGGCAGTAGATGAGTGGACAAAATGTACAGATAAAATTGCATCAGATATGATGAAAGAATTATTTGATCTTAATAATAAAAATAAAGAAAGGGGTTTTGAAGCCTTAAATAGTGTGTATATTATGGCACATTCAGGTGCAAGAGGTTCTCCAGCTCAAATGAAGCAATTAGCAGGCATGAGGGGTTTAATGACAAAACCATCTGGCGAAATTATAGAAACCCCTATTATTTCAAATTTTAAGGAAGGTTTGAATGAGTTAGAGTATTTTATTTCTACTCATGGAGCAAGAAAGGGATTGGCAGATACAGCATTAAAAACCGCTAATTCAGGTTATTTAACTAGAAAGTTAGTAGATGTAGCACAAGATTGCATAGTAGTTGAGAAAGATTGCAAGACGAATGATTCTATATTGGTGAGGGAGAAAGTTGAAAGTGGAGAAGTAGTATTATCTTTGAGAGAGTCTGCATTAGGTAGAGTACTAGCTGAGGATGTTTATTGTTCAGAGGGGGGTACTATCCTTGTTAAGAAAGGGGTATTAATTGATGAAGCTATTATGAAATTTTTAGAGGAAAATAAGGTAGAAGCATTGGGTATAAGGTCTGTCCTTACATGCAAAACTAAAGGTGGTGTTTGTAGTAAGTGTTATGGTAGAGACCTTGCTACGGGGCGAATAGTTGATTTGGGAGAGGCTGTGGGGGTAATAGCTGCCCAGTCTATTGGAGAGCCAGGAACCCAGTTGACTATGAAAACATTTCATATAGGTGGTGCTGCACAAAAAATAGCAAGTAAATCCGATATTATTTCTTCTCATTCGGGAATAATCAATTTAAAAAACTTGTCTCTTATTGAAGATAATAAAGGCAATAAAATAAATATAAGTAGGAATTGTGAAGTTATGATAATTGATGGCATGAAAACTGAAAAATTCAAATCTAAAGTACCATATGGAGCAAAAGTTTATTTTGCTGATAATTCTAAAATTAGAGTTGGAGAGAAAATAGCTGAATGGGATCCCTTTACTCTTTCTATAATAACAGAAGTGGCAGGGTACGTTTCATTTGTAGACCCAAAAGATTCCATCTCTATAGAAGAAATACAAAATGATATGACAGGCATTACAAGCAGAATTGTAGTTGATAATCAACGAAGTATAAAGGATGCTAATTTAAGACCAAAAGTGGTGATTAAAGATAAGAATGGAAATACAGTTAAGTTGAGAAATGGTTCGGAAGCTGTATATTTTTTGCCTATTCATGCTGTTATTAGTGTAGTTGATAATCAGAAGGTTGAAGTGGGAGGTATATTAGCTCGGATACCTAAAAGCTCATCAAAGAGTAGAGATATTACTGGTGGGCTACCAAGAGTTGTAGAATTATTTGAAGCTCGGATACCTAAAAAGGTAGCTTTTTTAAGTGAAGTTGATGGTTACGTTGAATATGGTCAAGATCACAAATTCAAGAGAAAGCTTATTGTTAATCCTAAGGATGGAAGAAACAGTATAGAATATCTTATTCCAAGAGAAGTACATGTTACTGTTAATGAGGGAGATTTTGTACTGAAAGGTGATATGTTAGTGGAGGGCGACCCTTCACCTCATGATATATTGCGAATACTGGGTACAAAGGAGTTTGCAGACCATATGATTAATGAAGTGCAACAAGTATATAGATTACAAGGGGTAAAAATAAATAATAAGCATGTAGAGGTAATACTGAAGCAAATACTTAAAAAGACTGAAATTACTGACCCAGGAGAAACAACATTTATGATAGGGGAGCATGTTAGCAAAGAATATTTTGAACAGATAAATGAACAGGCTAAAAAAGACGGATATAAACCAGCTAAGTCTATCGGCATATTACAGGGAATAACCAAAGCATCTCTTCAGACTGATTCCTTCTTATCATCTGCATCATTCCAAGAAGCTGTAAAAGTGCTTACAGAAGCTTCAGTTTTAGGCAGAGTGGATACTTTACATGGATTAAAAGAAAATGTAATAGCTGGTAAGCTTATACCAGCAGGAACAGGGTTTTATATAAAACAATTAAGAGACAAGTATAAAGAAGACAATAACGCTTAAAACTGGAGAAATAATTTCAACTTTCTCGAAGTATTGTTGCATAATACCAACTACCAAAAATAAATTGATTAAAGAAGGCAATGGTGGGAAGGAGAAAAGAAGATGGTATAGTAAATTGATAAACTTAAGATAAATTTCAGAAAATCATGTTATTAGAAATCTCAAAGTTAAAAGTCAATGTAAGTAATAAGGAAATTATCAAGTCGTTAAACTTAAAGGTTAAGCTTGGCGAAGTACACGCAATTATGGGACCGAATGGTACAGGAAAAAGTACTTTGGCAAATGTTATCGCTGGCAAAAGTGGTTATCAAGTTTTAGATGGAAAGGTTGGATATAATGGTAAGAATATAAAGGACATGGATATTGATGAGCGTGCACGTTTAGGTATATTCATGTCCTTTCAGTATCCAGTGGAAATACCAGGGGTTGATTGGAGTAGTTTTTTAAAAGCATCAGTGAATGCGGTTAGAAAACAGAATAATGAGGAGGAAATAGATACAATAGCTTTTTTAAAAGATTTAAAGGAAAAAGCATCATTTCTTGGAATAGATGAAAGCTTTCTAAAACGTTCTGTGAATCATGGATTTTCTGGTGGTGAAAAGAAAAAATTTGAAGTATTGCAAATGCTAATGTTAAAGCCAAAACTCGTCATACTGGATGAAGTTGATTCAGGGCTTGATGTGGATGTTTTAAAGATAATGTCAAAAAACATCAGGAAGTATCATAACAAAAACAATGCTATTATTATTATCACTCATTACCAAAGGCTTTTAGATTATATTACTCCAGATTATGTACATATTTTCTATGACGGAAAGATTGTAAAATCAAGCGATAAACAGATTGCTAAGCAAGTTGAGCTTGAAGGATATGATGGACTACTAAATTCATTATGGACAAACACACATTAGATAGGTTTAGAAAACTAGCCACTCAAACATTAGCATGTAAAGAAAAACCTACAAAAAGGCATGAGGAGTGGCGACATTCTGATTTAAAATTACTGAAAATGGGTGATAGTACAATTAAAACCATAGATGAAAAAGTTTTTCTTTCATTAGATGAAAGGTGTTATAATGTTTTTTTAGTTAACGGAAAGCTAGATAAGAACAAGTCCATTTTGCCAAAAGCTGGAGTTAGAATATATGAGGCTAACGATCAAGAATTTATAGATGAGTTATTTAAGATTGATTTAAAAAACGGGTTTGATAATAAATATCAGGTTTTACAAAGTTACTCTAAAATGAAATACGGGATTTTGATAAATATTACTCAAGATTTAGATAAACCATTGAAAATATGTTATTTCAACACTGGTAACCATCATATTACCTTTGTAAAGATAGGAAAAGAAGTAGGTGCAAAACTTTATGAAGAATTTGTTCAATATGGGGATAGGCAAGGCTACCTAGACCAAGTTACAAAAATTGAGTTGAGTGAAAACTCCACTTGTAAACATTTTAAACAGCATAATTTTACAGGAGGTGTACATTTTCTCTATTCAAGCAAGATAGTTTGCAAAGAATACTCACAATATGATAACTACATATTAAATATGGGGTGTAAATCTTACAGGCAGGATGTTGAATGCTACCTACAGGGCAAAAGGGCATCTGGTAATTTTTATGGAGTTGCTATTGGTAAGGGACAAGAAACTTATAATATGGTTTTAAAAATAGAGCATCAAAGTTCTTATACCACTAGTACACAACATTATAATCAGGTACTTGTAGATAAATCTCATGGTTCTTTTATCAGTAATACGAAAATATTAAAGTTTCTCAATGGCGTTAAGGTATGTCAATTGAATAAAAACTTACTTTTGGACAAAAAAACAAAGTCATTTTCTAAACCTGAGCTTGATATACATTCCGATGATGTTGTTTGCTCTCATGGTGCAACAGTTGGCAGTATTGATGAGGATACTGTATATTATCTTAAATCTCGTGGAATTGATAAACAGACAGCTGAGAAATTGATTGTACAAGGATTTTTAAAAGCTGTATTTGAGGATAAAGGGTTAGAAAATGAGGATTATAAAAGATTAACTCATCAAATTGCAAATCATACTTCAGATTCTCACATAAAAGTTCAAATTGATTAAAAGCAAGAATCCAGTTTCTGATGCTGACTTGTTTACCAAATCTCAATAACGGATAAGAAGAGTGTGAAGATAGGAGTGCAAAGTGTACGAGAATCCTTACGAGAAAAGGAATAAGCAATTCAACCTACCAGCTTCAGCTGGTTGTTATTGCTTAATATAGCACGTGCTGTGGTAGCGAAGGAGGGACTCGAACCCCCGACACGTGGATTATGATTCCACTGCTCTAACCAGCTGAGCTACTCCGCCACATAATAAGCTAGTTTAGCTAGTTAATAACAACTAATAGCTAAAAAACAATAAATTTTAGCTATATCATATGTTATTTTAAGATACTTACACAGATTAACTTATCATCACTAAGAAGTAATAGTGACTGTGGCGATTTAGCTACACCCCATATAAACTTGGATTGTTACATCCACTGTTGTGGACTCACAATGACAAGATAATGACAAATATATAGTAATACCTATATCCTCATGTCCTATACTATACTTAGGTAATAGAAATTAATTATTGTTTTTATAGACTATGAAGAATAACATAAGTAAGAAGATATGGGTAGTATAAGTATTGAGTTATGAAAAGGTTTAAAATACCATGTGTATTTGAGGGAAGTACATCTCCTGTTACATTTTATATTGGTAATCCTGAGAAAGAACACCATCCAACTCAATTCCAAGCCGATTGGCTTTCCAAAGAAAGAGGAGGAACAGTACCCCCAGATATTATGCAAAGCCTAGAAGAATTAAAGGTATTATCTGAAAAAAATGGTGTACCTTTTGAGGAATTGTGTTCTTATGCTTTGGAATCCATACAGACCAGCCAATCCTTAAAACAGAGTACAGAAGATAAGAAAATCAATGATAAGAAGGTTGGTCAATAAGCCTTCCGAAGATTATAGTATCACGATTGCCAACGACCTAAACAACAGTTCTCCTTGTACTATAGCATATACCACTAAAATATAGACATTATGCAATATATTTTCGTCATTGCGATCCTACAACAGTAAGCATGGCAATCTATCTTTGTATGGGCATATTTATGGGTCACCACGATCGCTGTTGCTCCCTCATGATGACGACTTAATTTATGTTTGCTCCTTCATGATAACGGATTATGCAGATTTCTTCATGATAGCATGTGGTTAAAGGAGCTAGAATTGGGGGTTTAAGGGGCATGATGATCGCCTCTTGACCATTTTTGGAATTTAACTTAGACTGATTTGCATTGGCCGAGTAGCAAAGTGGTAATGCAGCGGATTGCAAATCCGCTATATACCAGTTCGATTCTGGTCTCGGCCTCAAGCCAATTTGTTGTATATGGATAAGTGAAGATAACTTATATAAGATCAAGGCAGATTTTTGATAGCAGGGGTAACCCTACTATTGAAACGGACATAATGTTAAACAATAAGTATTTTGGAAGAACTGCTGTCCCAAGTGGGGCATCTAAAGGAATACATGAAGCTCTAGAACTAAGAGATAATAGCGAAGAATACTATGGTAAGGGGGTTCTAAAGGCTGTTGCACGAATTAATGGAGAGATAAGGAATAAAATTTTAAATGTTTCATTTCAATCCCCAAAAGAAATAGATGACTTTCTAATTAAACTTGATGGAACGAACAATAAATCAAATTTAGGAGCAAATACAATTCTCTCCATATCCATAGCTTTTACAAAGGCTAAAGCTGAATCTATGAGCAAACATTTATTTCAAACGATCACAGAAAGTGAGAATGAATTCACATTACCAAAACCTATGCTTAATATTATCAATGGTGGAGTACATGCTGATAATGGCTTAGATATTCAAGAGTTTATGATAGTTCCCATCAAATACCATGAGATAAGCCAAAATTTAAAAGTAGCATGCGAAATTTTTCATAACTTAGGGAAAATTTTACAAGAAGATTCTTATAAGGTAAATACAGGAGATGAGGGGGGGTTTGCACCTAATATAAAATCAACAAATCATGCTTTAGATTTAATTGTTCGGGCTACAGAAGTGGCAGGGTACAATTTAGAAAAAGATGTGTGCTTAGCCTTAGACGTAGCTGCCAATGAAATATATAAAAACGGTAAATATCAATTAAATGGAGAGGAGAAAGAATTTAATAACATAGAGCTTATAAATTTTTATGAAAATCTTTGCAACAGATATCCTATTATTTCAATTGAGGACCCACTATCGGAAAAAGATATAGAGGGGTGGAAAATGATTACAAATAAACTTGGAAATAAAATAAAAATAGTAGGGGATGATTTATTCGTTACAAATCCTAAAAGGCTACAGAAAGGTATAGATAATAAATTGGCAAATTCAATTTTAATCAAGATGAATCAAATAGGTACATTAAGTGAAACTCTTGAGACCATAAATTTAGCCAAAAAGCACCATTTTGCCAATATTATATCACATAGATCGGGGGAAACAGAAGATACGACAATTGCCCATCTTGCAGTTGCAACAAATGCACCATATATAAAAACAGGTTCTATTTCAAGGACTGATAGAGTTTGTAAATACAATGAGTTGATAAGGATTGAAGAAGTTATTTCCAGCACTAGGCTTAAGAAGTATAGGCAGATTAAGTGATATAACAGTGAATCAATTATGCCTGAAATTTTTTGTTGAAAGTAAGCTGGAATTCACCTACTATGCGATATGAGGTGTATTTATATAACGAAATTATTGATCTATAAGTATAAGTTCTGCATAGCAACCAAAAAAATGAGATTAAAAAATAACTGTTTTTTATTATGAAGAATGTTTTTGAAACAATCATAGGGTTTTTAGTGCTTTTTATTGCAGGGGTATTCACCTATTTTGCCTGTCAAAGTAGTGGAGAGAAGTTAAATAGGGATGACCAGTATACTCTTGTTGCAAGTTTTGATAATGCCGATGGGATAAAAGTTGGCAGTGAGGTTAGAGTTAGTGGTGTTGTGGTTGGTAAGGTAGTACATAAGGGACTCGATTATGATACCTATTCTGCAGTGGTAAAAATAGCTTTAAATAGAAAAATAAAATTACCGGAAGATAGTTCTGCCCAAATCATAAGTTCAAGTCTATTGGGAGACAAATATGTATCAATTGCACCAGGTAATGAGGAAAAAATGCTTGGAGATAAAGATTCAATAGAATTTACTCAATCTTCAATCAATATAGAGGGGATAATCAGTAAATTTTTGTTTGGACTCAAGGAAAAAAATAACAATGCTACTGGTGAAAATGAAGATGATAATTTTCCTAATAATAATGATAAGTCAGGTGAGCAGAACTACATATTTAATGATTTTAAAACAGAAAGCTCTATTAGCTAAGCTAGTATTTTTCCTTTTTACTGTAAATTTGTTGTTTGCAGAGGATTCGATAGGTAATAATACCGAAATTACGTCATCACCTTTTAGTGTTCTAAAGGAAGATTTGTATAGCATGAATGACAAAAACTTAT
>CAZJPD010000007.1:0-34131 GCA_964547795.1 uncultured Candidatus Midichloriaceae bacterium
ATTTTCAGGAAGAATTTTTGATATTTCATCATAATCAATATCATGCCCCATATGTGTTAATATTACCAGCTTTGGCTTTATCTGTTCTATCAATAACAACGTTCTTTCCAGGTAAGAGTGTGTTAGTGCATAATAGTAACGCAAACAATCTACTATCCAAATTTTTAAGTTTTGCAGTTCTACTATTGATTGCTTAGGTATATAGTTAAAGTCAGTAGAGTATGCAATATCTCCAAATCGCAAGCCTTGAGAGATAGCTTTTCTATGTTTTTGCTCAAAAGCTTTGACTTTAATATCTCCAATAGTTTGGCTTTTCTGTAATTTTTTCCTTTTTAAGGTGGGAAGGTATAGGGGATTATTTTTATAAAAAATGTATTCATATCTGCAGGACAAGCTACTAAAGGTTGTATCATCAATATATGTATCTATAGAGGTTTCATTTTTGCATAATCCACGGGTATCATCTATTCCCCCAACATGATCAAAATGGTCATGAGTGAAAATAATCGCATCTATGGCTTTTATATTATTTTCTAAACATTGTTGCCGCAAGTCTGGCGAAGTATCCACTAGTATTTTGGTTTTGCCTGTCTCTACCAGTATAGAGGCTCGTCTCCTTTTGTTTTTTGTGTTATTTGAAGCACATACATAGCACTGGCAAGCGATATATGGCACTCCTTGTGAACTGCCACATCCTAAAATTGTAACTTTCATAAATATTTTTTGGTAATTGTTCGTTTATTAACCCAAATTTTAATTTCTTATGATATACATGTTAAATAATAGTTTGAAAAAACAAGAAATGAAAATACTATTTATTGATGAATCTTATTATTTAAATTGTGAAGAGCCATTTTTTGTATTAGGTGGTATCATTATACCAGAAAAAAAAATGGAAAGATGCTAGCGATTTAATCACAAAAATCAAGAAAGATAAAAATATACGAGGTGAAATTAAATATAAATGGCTTTTTAATAAATGTCACAAAGACAATACATTGTCACATCTATCAATTGATACTAGGTTAAATGATATAGTTAAGCCAATATTGCAATTCATAAAAGATCAAGACTTGAAGCTAATTACAACATTAACTCATTATAACGACTTAAAGCAAGAATTTATAAAAAACGAAAAAATTGAAGAAAATAGTCCGAAATTCAAAAAAGCATTTTCCTATCACTATTATCATAAAAACTATGAAAATATCGTGCAGAGATTTCATTATTATTTGCAACAATGCTATAATAATAAAGAAGATTATTTAGGAATTGTCATTTGTGATGGTAGAAGTAAAACGGAAGATGAGGCTTTAAGGAATCTACACAAAGAAATGCTCGAAGGTGCTTCTGGTAAAAAGAAAATCAATTATATGAATCTAATTGAACATTTATTGATAGCTCCAAGTCATTTTAGTGTTGGTATTCAATTTGCTGATATAGTTGCTGGTATTATTCTTGGTCATTTAAGAAAACACAAAAGTATAGAAGGATTATTTAAAATAATAGCATATCAATTTACAACTAGAATAGACAAAAGAAAAAAAACAACGGAAGGTGCTGGTATTGTAAAAATACTGAAAACAGGACAATATTGGCAAAAACAAATGACACGAGGTTAATCTAGGCACTCGAAAGCCGATACAACATACCTCGAAAGGTGACTCGTGTCTATAGGCAGGTTAACATATAATACATTATGCAACAAACTTTTTTATTTAAAGTTGATCTTAGCTTTGTTAAATAGATTAAAAAAGTTATTAGTTGTTATATCTATAAAATCTTTTAATCTCATTCCGAGCAAATTAGCCATGAATTCTGCAGTATGTTTTAAATATGAGGGCTCATTTTGTCTACCTCTCATAGGGACTGGTGCTAAAAATGGTGCATCTGTTTCTATCAATATTTTATCGATGGGAATTTCTTTAAAAGTTTGTTGAATTTCTTTGGCATTCTTAAAAGTCACAACCCCAGATGCTGAAATACACAATCCCATATCCATACATTCCATAGCTAACCATTTGCTTGCTGTAAAACAATGTATCACTCCCGTGAATTTCTTTTTTTTCATATACTGCTTTAAGACTGCCACAGTATCTTCGTCTGCCCCTCGTGTGTGTATAATGATTGGCAAAGATGATTTCTGTGCTGCTATTATATGTTCTATAAAACTCTCTTTCTGTAGCTTCTTATTATCTTTGGAATAATGATAATCTAAGCCTGTTTCACCAATACTTATTACCTTAGGTTTTTTTGTATATTTTAATATTTCTTCTGCTTTTATTAAACACTCATCTACTAGATTTAATGGATGATTACCAATAGAGCAGAAAATATTTTTTCTGGGGCTGGCAATGTTATATATTTTTTCAAATTCACTGATCCTCGTAGATATGGTTTGTATTACACCAACACCATTTTCCTTTGCCCTACTTAATACACCCTCTAAATTATTATTTAAAACTTCAAAATCTAAATGACGGTGAGTATCTACTAACATGAGTGTATACACCGACTATGGGGGTTTTTAAAACCTGTTCAAAATCTTCATACCAAGAAGCACAAAATTTCAAGAAGTACCTTTTGAATTAGATATCCAGTGAAAAAAAACCTTTTCCTCATTGCAAGATAGACTAAAAACAACATAAACCTCTTTATAATGATGAACATATTGTTTGCAAATTTCAAAAAATTTTTTCTGAAAATCTTCTTTTTTCAAACCCGCCATTTTGTAATCCAAAAATATTAGAGGATCAGGCACAGCTAAAAGTAGTGCTTTTCTTTTTTTTCTATAGCTAGTTCTATATTGCTTAAAATTACAGGGTAGCAGAGTCCTTTAAAACCCCCAGAAACCTTAAAGCATCTATATTCCTTTTTTTCCACGCCAAAATTTATTATAAAAAAGTTCTTGTATAATTTGATTTTTTATCTCTTCTGCTGTCATTGAATCTCGTTTGTTTTGACACTTACCATTGATAGGTGGGTATACCATATTATTCAGATGCCGATTAACAATATAGTGTCCAAGTTTCTTCTCTGATGGAAAATATTTTTGTATAATGGACTCAATCTCTTCCTCAAGGGTCTCTACATCACAGTTATCTTTAATGATTTCTGCAACTTTTAGTATACATTTTTGTAATTTTTCTTCTTCAAAATGATAGGCATTCATTGGTAATGATAATCCCTTACCTCTATTTCTTTCATCATTAAAAACTTGCTGCTCTCTTTTTTCCTCAGGTGGTTCACCACAATGTTCCCCACAAACTTCTGAAATTTGGACTGTAGTCTCTTTTTTCTTATTATCAATTAATATACAATCTATGCCTTTTTTATCTAAAGATTTATGTTTCTTTGAAACACACAACACCTTTATATTCTTCTTAACTTTTATTAATGCTTTTAATGGCAAAAAGGTTGACCCCTCATCCTTTATATGTTTAGAGTCGTATCCTTCTGGTCGTTTTTCACAATACTTGAGAAGTTCTTCCTTTGTATATTCAGTATAACAATCTTTAGTATAACAACCTATTATCACTATCTCATCCTCAGTATCTTATCTGTTATTTTCTCACTGGTTAGTCCAAAACATTTATATAAATCCTCAGAAGGAGCGGATTTGCCAAAAGTTTCAGTGCCAAAAAATACTCCATGTGGCCCAATGATTTTAGACCAAGACTGTTCAATACCAGCTTCTATAGCAACTTTTAATGAGTCTTTACATAGTATTGCCCTTTGATATTCAAAAGGTTGTTGCCAGAATAATTCTTGGCAGGGAACTGAAACAACTTTACTACCAACCCCCTGCCCTTCTAAATTTTTAGCTACATCTAAAGCTATAGATACTTCAGAACCACTTGCAAAAATCGATACTAGATCGTTTTGTTGTGAAGATTGGTATAAAACATAAGCACCAAATTTCACAAGATTCTTTGTGTTATCAATGTTTATATTACTTCTGAGTTGATGGACATTTTGCCTGCTTAAGCAAATTGCTGAAGGAGTGTTTTTTTGCTGTAATATCAACTCCCAACATTCTGCTGTTTCTATGGCATCTGCAGGTCTAAATACGTTCAAATTTGGAATCGCTCTAAGAGTTGCAATATGTTCAATTGGATGGTGGGTAGGTCCATCTTCCCCTACACCAATAGAGTCATGAGTGAATACTAGGATTATAGGAAGTTTCATAAGTGATGCCAACCTAATTGGGGGTTTGCAATAATCAGAAAAAACTAAAAAAGTTCCACTGTAAGAAGTAAAACATCCATACGCTTTTATGCCATTCATAATGGCAATCATAGCATGCTCCCTTATTCCATAGTGTATATAATTACCAGAAAAATCCTGTTTTGATATAGCTTTTTGCTCAGGTAATTTAGTACCATTGGAATCAGATAAATCAGCTGAACCACCAATTAATCCCGTCATCACAGGTGATATTTTTTCAATCACTTTTTTAGAACTTTTTCTTGTTGCTTCTGCCTCTTTGACAGAAAGAAAATGCTTTTTTAATTTTTTTATACCATCTAATGCAGGTTTAATGTTATTACTTTCTTGAAAAAATTGTTTGTATTGGGTTTGAAAATTCTTTTGCCAGTCATCATATTCTGCTAAATTTCTTTTATAAAAACTTCTCCAGGTTTCTAATATAGATGCAGGAGTGGAAAATTTTTTATAATCCCAATTAAAATTTTTCTTAATTAGTTCTATTTCATCATCTCCCAAATTTTTCCCATGTGATTCCTCTGAGTTCTCAAAATTGGGAGAACCATAGCCAATTTTTGTTTTACAAGCTATAAAAATAGGCTTATCGCTCTTTTGAGCTGTATTTAGTGCATTCCAAATGGCATCAGGATCATGACCATCAACTGATATAACATTCCAATTATATGATGATATCCTTGCAGGGGTTATGTCCGATATAGTCAGCGAAGTAGGACCATCAATTGATATTTTATTATTATCAAATAGTACGATTAGATTGTTCAACCCTAGATGTCCTGCAAGGGACATTGCCTCATGTGTAATGCCTTCCATAAGACAACCATCCCCAACTACTGCATATACCTTATGATTTATAGCATCATTACCTAAGCTTTGCTTTAATTTCTTTTCTGCAATCGCCATCCCAACAGCATTTGCCATCCCCTGCCCTAAAGGACCTGTGGTAATCTCTACTCCTAAACTGGGATTAAATTCTGGATGTCCTGGTGTAATAGAGTTTAATTGCCTGAATCTTTTTAACTCAGATATTGTGTACTTCTCATATCCAGTCAGGTACAATAAAGCATAAAGCAATGCAGAGCCATGCCCGGCTGATAAAATAAACATGTCTCTATTTACCCATGTTGGGTCTTTTGGATTGAATTTTAGAAAGTGCTGAAAAAGCACAGTCGCAACATCAGCAAATCCCATAGAAATGCCAGGATGCCCTGATTTTGCTTCTTCTACCATTTCTATTGCAAGCATTCTCAATGCTGTAGATAGCTTTTGATGAAGCTCATGTTGAATTACATTACTTGGCATCTTCGTGGAACGTAAGCTAAAAGTACCGGTTTATACAATTGATGATAGGAATACTTATATCAACTACATTTATATTGGAAGAATATAATCGTTTATTATCGACTTGTATACTGTTTGATGTAGTTAATCTAATTACTTTTGATGCAATATTATTTAATTTCTTTATGTTATTAAACCCAAGTAAATTATGAGCAATAACTATTTCAATGCTTTTTGCCTTAGCAGATTTTAATATATCAATAGCTGCAATTATAGTTTGTCCACTTCCTATTATATCGTCAACTAAGATACAGTGTTTATCTTTCACTGTTCCCATAATTCCATTGATCAGTACAGTATTATGTTCATCCCTCTGCTTATATAAAACAGCTAAGGGTATTTTTAGGGATTTACTTATACTTCTGCATCTCATTTTTCCTCCAATATCAGGAGATACAATGATGCTTTCAGTATTTTGAACCTCACTAAACCCATCTTTAAATAATTCTAACATGGTGATGTTTTTTACAGGTATCCTAAAAAACCCCTCTACTTGACTTGAGTGCAAATCTATTGTGATTAGCGTATCTAATCCTGCTGCTTCCAATAGTGAGGCGATACACGAAGCAGAAATAAAATCAGCATCTTCCACTTTATAATCCATTCTACTGTATGCAAAATAAGGAATAATGACATGTACTCTTTTTGCTCCCCCTTTTTTGGTAGCATTGATTAAGAATAACAGTTATATGAGATTTTTATTAACATTTGGAAATAATTGATGGGTAATCAATACCTCTTTTTGATATAAATCATCATAAATCTTTATATTCAATTCTCCATCGGGAAATTTACTGATTTCTCTGCTTACAGGATTTAAGTTTATTTTCGATAATATCTGTTTAGCTAAATTTTCCGTGTTATCGCAATAAAGTATTTTCATGGTTAGACATTCTGTTTAATAACTCTTATGCAATTTTTTCTAACAAAGAATTTAGTTTGGAGGCAAATTCGCTAGGATTTTCTATTGCAGCTCCTTCTATTAAACAAGCCTGAGTATATATTACGTCTATTAAATCCCTATTTAACTCCAACTCTCCAGCATTACCCGATATGGAATTATTAATTTTTTTCAAAATAGGGTGGTCAGGATTGATTTCTAATATTCTCCCAGACTTAGAATTTAACTGCCTTTGTTCTATGAGGAATTTTTCCATTCTAAGGTTCATCCCACCTTCAGCAATTGAAATACATGCAGGACTTTTTACCAATTTAGATGAGATTATAACATCTTTCACCTTATCCTTTAAGACATCTTTGATAAATTGAATCAGCTTATTATACTTTTTATCAGCATTTTTTTCTGATTTTTTTCCATTCAAATTGTTTTTTGCTTTAACAGCCTTAATCTCATTTAAGTTTATATCTTTGCTAGAAATGGGTTTCAATTCCTTATCTTTATATTTATGAACCACATTAGTCCAAAAATTATCAACATGGTCTGTTAATAGCAATACCTCTATCTCTCTCTTCTTAAAACCTTCCAGTTGTGGGTGATTTCTTAATGAAGCTAGGTTATCCCCATTCAAAAAATATATTTCCTTCTGCCCATCTACCATCTTGCTTAAATACTCATCAAGACTTACAAAATTGTCTTGAGAATGCGTTGAGCGAAATTTACAAATTTCCAATAATAGCTCTTTTTCCTCTAAAGTACTTTCGCACAACCCTTCCTTGATGACCTCACTAAAATTATTCCAGAATTTTGCATATTCCTCAGACTCTTTCTCAGCTTTAGTTTTGAGGCTACCCAATACTTTTTTGACAATAGACCTCCTTATCTTCTGTACAATTTTGTTATGCTGTAAAGTCTCCCTACTTATATTTAAAGGTAAATCCTCAGAATCTACAACACCCCTTAAAAACCTTAGGTATGATGGAATTAAGTTATTCCCTTCTTCAGATATAAAGACTCTTTTTATGTATAGTTTCACTCTTGTTTTTCTATCTGGATGAAACAAATCAAACGGCTTGCTATCAGGAATAAATAACAAGCTCGTAAATTCTACCACACCCTCAACCTTATTATGTAGTGTCATCCAAGGCTTGCCTGGAAAGTGTGAAACGTGATTGAAAAATTCTTCATATTCTTTTTCCGTTATTTCTGAAGCGTTTCTCATCCATATCGCAGATGCTTTATTAATTACTTCTTTTTTGCCTTCATCATCAATCAACTCAATCGGAAACTCCACATGATCAGAATAGGTATGGATGATATGGCGTATTCTATACGGCTCTAAAAATTCTTCTTCTGACTCTTTAATCTTTAATATAATCTTCGTTCCCCTCAAATAATCCCCATTATATTTTTCTATATAATATTCTCCCTTACCATCAGAAGACCAAAGATATGTATCCTGATCCCCTGCCCTTTTTGTGATAACCTCTATGTGTTTTGCAACCATAAAGGCAGAATAAAAACCTACACCAAATTGACCTATCAACTGCAAATCAGCTTTTTTGTTGCTAGTAAATTGCTCAAGGAATTTTTGAGTTCCTGAGCCAGCTATTGTCCCCAAATTGTTGATAAGGTCTTCTCTACTCATTCCTATTCCATTATCAGAAACAGTGATAGTTTTTTTAGCTTTGTCTACCTGTACTGTAATTAGGAAATCAGGATCTTCATCTACAAGTTTTGGGTTATTAATAGATTGGTATCTCAATTTATCACATGCATCAGAAGTATTGGAAATCAACTCTCTCAAAAAAATGTCTTTGTTTGTATAGATAGAATTGATCATCAGGTTTAAAACCTTACCAACCTCTGCATCAAACTTTTTGACTTGCCTATTATCTTTCATATTTGTACGTTTGTTTTTGATGATACGTAAGGTGTATATAATGATAAAATGCTATAAATCAACATAGAGCTAAGTGGGTTTTATCAGATATCTATGCGACAACTGTGTTTTTTCCTAAAGCCTTAGCCTTATATAATTTTTTATCTACTCTATCTAAAGCACTTTGCAATATATCATCTGGCTTAATTTCGTCTATCCCTACACTGATAGTACAACGTATCTTATTAGTTTTAGAAGAATCTAGTAGACTGGACTCCAGTAATTTCTGCTTTATTCTCTCTACCACTGCCTTTACCTTATCTACTGTGAGTTTATGGAATATAACAACAAATTCTTCTCCTCCAAACCTTGAAACAAAGTCAGCATTTCTAATGTTATCTAAAATAGTTTTAGATACATATTGCAAAACTTTGTCGCCTGTTGCATGACCATAATTATCGTTGACCTTTTTAAAATCATCGATATCTACCATACACAAAACATAATTATCTTTTTTGCTTTGTAGTTCTTCCAGAATATCCAAGAAATATGATTCTAGATACTGCCTATTATATAACCCTGTCAGCATATCAGTGATATAAATCTTAACATACTCTGCTCTTAACTTTTCCTGATATTTGAACCTTTTTATCTGCAGACTTACTTTGGCAAATAGCTCATTCAAATCTATGGGTATCAGAACATAATCATTCATTCCCATCTCTAAACTTTTTGCCAAGTTTTTCTCATCATGCCTATCTATTAGGATTAGTACAGGCAGATGTTTAAGTGTAGCATTATTCTTAATATTCATACATAATCCCAAACCATCTGCATCCTCTAACTTTATATTTACAATCAACAGGCTATAATCATCCCCCAAAGCCTTCAAAATGGCTTTTGCTGGACTATCGCATGTTTCTACTACAAAATCGTTATTTAATTTGTCTACTATAAGCGAGGCTTGCTCAGCATCATTATCAACAAGCAATATCTTTGCTTCCGCAGTATCTGTGTTAAATTCCACATCACCAACCATAAGCATTTGTGTAGGCATCATACAAATCAAACCCTAAACACTTTAACTTTTTAAGTATAAGACCACTTCATGCCAATTAGTCAACTATCTTTTTATAAAAATTAACATACAAATTGGATATGACACTATAGTATAAGCAAGAAAAGATGAAATGTAAAACTCCTTGCAAAAGAGGGAAGAAATAGTAAAGAGGAGAGAGTATCTAGTGTGACAATATATCAGAATGTTGAAGAAGATAAACTTATATATAACCTAGGTTATACAATAAAATTTTAAAATTTGCATAAATATCTGAATATCTATTTACTTTTTCTAATAATTCATGCAATAATTTCAAGATCAATTACACTAACGGGAGAAAATTTATGAAATCCAAAGGCATTGCCATATTGTTATGTATCTTACTTATATCTGTAGGAGGATATTTTTGTTACAAGCAACTCAGGCAGGCTGACGTTAAGTTGGATACTAGTGTAGCAAAGATCACAACTGAGGATTTACAAAAAGAGGATACAAAATCCGTTACAAAAGAAGATGTAAAGGAAATAGTCAGAGATGAAGTTAGTAAAAATCCTGAGATTGTTGTTAAGGCAATTGAATCTCATATTAAAAATCAACAACAAGAGGAAGAGAAAAAAATTAACAAAGTTATTCAAGATAATAAGAATGCTTTGATGGGTAATAGCAATGATCCTGTATATGGTAACCCAGCTGCGAAAAGCACAATTGTCAATTATTATGATTACAATTGCTCACACTGTAAAAAAATGTCTCATGTAATTAAGAAATTAGTTAGTGAAAATCAAGATGTATATATTGTGTTTAAAGAGTTGCCGATTTTAGGGGAAGCATCTACTAAAGCTAGTACAGCAGCTTTGGCTATAAATAAAATCGCTCCTAGTAAATACTTAGATTTTCATTTTGCCTTAATTGAGGACTATAGCACGGATAGCATTGATCAAAAAATCAAAAAGGTAGCTAAATCTTTAGGGATAAATATTGTGCAACTATATAAGGAAATGGATAATAAAGAAATAAAGACAATACTGAAAAACAACATAGAATTAGCATCTGAGATTAGTATTAGAGGTATTCCTGCCTTTATTATTAATGGGCAACTGTATCCAAGTTCTATGAATTATGAGCAGATGCTAGAAGTTTTGGAAAAAAGTCATGAGGATAATACATCAAATATTGTTGCTCAGGAAGTGCCTCCAGCTACTACAGATAATGTTGTTACCGAGAAGGGTGTTGCTCCAGATGATAGTCGGGCAAATGTTCAGGCAAGTGATGGGTGTTGTGGTGATAAAAGTGGTAGTGAAAAGTAGAACAGCTATAAGGTAGGGGGATGGTTAAAACAATTATTCTCTAGGAGGAAGACATGGGAAAATTGATGAAGTAATAAAATTCTTATCATATTGTTGATAACACCAAGTCTTGGTATTTATCAGATGCGAGATGTGCAACTCATGATGATGCACAAACTGAGTATGAATCTTATGAGGAAAAGCAACAAAAGCTATACAAAAAATTTAAAAATGATGTAAAAAAAACTTCGAAAAGGTATCGGTTATATTCCCTCCATAGCAGTAGAATCTTTTGTTTTTTAACGAATTGCCTTTTTTAAGGACTTTTTATACAATAGTCTCTAAGGAATGTTGTAGAATCTATATGCAGAGCATTAAAATAAACAAGGAAACACAGGAGTGTTTGGCTAGCTGGATAACATATCTTGATAGAAATCTAAATTATTCCAAGAACACTATAAACGCATACATCACCGATATATATTATTTCTTGCAATTTATTTTCAAGCACTATGAAGAGCCTATAACCCTTGAATTATTGGATAAACTGCAAGTTCATGATTTTAGATCGTGGTTAGCATATAGAAAGCGACAATCTATTGCCTGCATTTCCAATAACAGAACACTATCATCTATCAAGAATTTTTATAAATTTCTAAAAAGTTATCACAATGTTGATAATCAAAACATTAACCATATAAAAATCGCTAAATTAAATAAGCCACTACCTAGGGCATTATCAGTTAAATCTGCAGTTGAAATTATGAATACCATCGATAAAATAAGTAAAGTGCCTTGGGTTGGTCAAAGAAATAAATCAATTGTTTATTTACTCTACGGATGTGGATTGCGAGTTGGTGAGGCATTAGACCTTAGGGTAAGTGATTTTAGTGATGAATTCACCAAGATAACAGTGTTAGGAAAGGGAAAGAAAGAAAGAGAATTACACTTACTACCAATAATAAAAGATCAGATAACTCAGTATATTTCAGATTGTCCATATAATCCCGTGGACAGTGATTATATATTTTTTGGGGAAAGGGGAGGGAAGTTAAATCCTGATGTTTTTAGAAAAACTATCAGAAAATTAAAAATGGAACTATGCCTTCCTAGTTTTACCTCCCCACATTCGCTAAGGCATAGTTTTGCAACACATTTGCTTGCCAGTTCTGGTGGTGATTTAAGAACCATTCAAGAATTACTTGGACATAAAAATTTATCTACTACTCAAAGATACACAAAGGTAGATATGAACCATTTAATGAAAAATTTTGTAGACTTCCATCCTAGGACAAAATAATTACCTTTTTTTATCAAAGTTCTCAATCTGTATTATAAGTAGCACTATAAGAAGAGTGTTTATAAAGTATAGACGCTATAAGAAAAGTGTTTAGTCCCAGGGAGTAATGGTGAATTATAAACGGGTGCAAAAATTGATGTAAGAGATGGGTCTGTATGCAATTTATCCAAGACTTAACACAAGTAAAAATAGATGTGGAAGTCACTATATTTTGGTATTTATTAAATGGTTTATCAATAACAAAAACACAACACATCAAGTATGGCAAATAGATATTACATATTCTTGACTTTTATATTAAAGAAATGCTATCTATTAAGGAATAAAATTTTTGATCTAGGGGGTGTTTTTATTATGATTTTTAGGACTTTGGATTTATGATTAATGCATGTCTCTACAATTTACGCCACTTTAACATAGTTCATGGGTTAAATTTATAAAATTACATATAAACAGCGAAATCAGTAAACTAAAAAAAGTGTTATTGCACCGCCCTGGTAAAGAATTAGAAAATCTTACCCCAAGCCTTATGGAAAGGCTTCTTTTCGATGATATACCTTACTTAAAAGTTGCTCAGGAGGAGTATGATTATTTTGCATCTCTTCTGAGAAAGAAAGGGGTAGGGGTGTATTATATAGAGAATTTATTAGTTGATATACTTAAGGATACTAATGTCAAAATGAAATTGATAGATGATTTTTTAGAGGAAACAAACTCACTCACAGTAAGCAAGGATGTTGTTTCAGATTATCTACTCTCATTAGATGACGACAAAGCAATAGTTTTCAAGCTCATAGCAGGAGTTAGAAAAGATGAAATAGAATATAAGTAAAGGGATTTGTCTTCTCTGACTAGTCGTAGCTATCCATTTATTTGTGACCCTCTGCCTAACATGTACTTTACACGTGATATAGGTGCTGTAATAAGAAATGGCATTTCTCTAAATAGCATGTTTACTGAAGCACGTAAAAGGGAAACTCTGCTTCTAAAATACGTCTTAAAAAACCACCCTGAATTTATACAAAATGATATTCCTTATTGGTATCATAGAGAAAACAACACATCTATTGAAGGTGGTGATATACTAGTTCTGGGAAAAGAACTATTAGCTATTGGCGTATCTCAAAGAACAAATGCCAACTCAATAAAAAAGCTTGCATCCAGAGTATTTAATAGTAACTCCTCTACTATAAAAACAATATTAGCTTTTCGTATTCCTGAGGAAGAGGCATTTATGCACTTAGATACTGTGTTTACACAAGTCGATCATAACAAATTTACAGTTCATGCAAAAATAGAAGGTCCTCTCGAGGTATATGTTATTAAATCAAGTGCAAATGGAATATTAATTGATGAAGAAAATATGAATCTGCAAAAGATACTTGAAAAACACCTAGATCGCAAAGTAACTCTCATAAGGTGTGGATTAGGCGATCCTATTGTTGGAGGGCGTGAACAATGGAATGATGGTTCTAATACCCTTGCTATCAGTCCTGGGGAGGTTATTGTTTACGAAAGAAATTATGTTACAAACAAAGCTTTAGAAGATAATGGAGTTATTGTACATACAATCAAAGGGTCTGAGCTTTCTCGTGGTCGTGGTGGACCTAGGTGCATGTCTATGCCATTAGAACGAGAATAATTAAAATCAATTTAACGGAGGTACTATAGCTGTTAATCTTAAAGGAAGAAGTTTCCTTACATTGCTTGATTTCACTACAGATGAAATTTGTTATCTTTTAGACCTATCACATGATCTAAAGGCTAAAAAGCGTATGGGAGTATATGGTGGAACTTTAAATCGTAAAAATATCTTATTGTTGTTTGAAAAAGGTTCTACTAGGACACGTTGTGCTTTTAAAACTGCTGCATTAGAAGAAGGAGCACATGTTACTTATTTAACTAATTCTCAGTTTTAAGTTAAAGAATCAATAGAAGATTCTGCTAAAGTCTTTGGAAGGTTTTATGATGGAATAGAATATAGGGGGTTTAGTCAAGATACAGTAAATGACTTAGCCAAATATTCAGGAGTTCCTGTTTGGAATGGGCTAACAGATACTGATCATCCAACACAAATACTAGCAGATTTTTTAACAATAGAAGAGCATATTAAGCATAAAGAGTTACATCAAATCAAGCTTGTTTTTACTGGGGATACTAGAAATAACATGGCATATACGTTGATGTATGGAGCAATGAAGATAGGTATGCACTTTGTTGCTCTTGGTCCAAAGGATTTAGCACCAGATTCAAAAATTTTAAGCTTTATACAAGATCGTGCTAAAACTACGGGAGCAAAAATTGAATATACTGATAATATAGATCATGCAGTGGCAAATGCAGATGCTATATATACCGATGTTTGGGTCTCTATGGGTGAAGATGTTGATTATGCTAAGCGTGTTAATTTATTGACTTCTTATAGGGTAACAAAGAAAATGTTTGAGAAAACAGGGAATCCAAATGCTTTATTCATGCACTGTTTACCCTCATTCCATGATTTTGAAACAAAAAAAGCCTCAGAATTTAAAGAAAAAGGAATTGATATACGAGAAGTGACAGATGAGGTTTTCAGAAGTAAAAATTCTGTGGTATTTGATGAGGCAGAAAATCGCATGCACATAATCAAAGCAGTTATGGTTGCTACTGCAGGTCATTAAATGAGTGCGAGTAGTAAAAAACTAGGTTTACTAGGTCTAATTGCAATCATTGTTACTTCAATGATTGGTGGAGGGATGTTTAGCATCCCATCTGATATAGCTAGGAATTCTGGTATTGCAGCCGTCATGTTTGGATGGCTTATCACCGGTGTGGGTATGGCATGCTTAGCCTTAGTATTCCAACATTTATCAGTAAATAAACCTGAACTTGATGGTGGAGTATATAGTTATGCACGTGCAGGATTTGGTAGATTAATAGGCTTTAGCTCAGCTTGGGGATATTGGGTGAGTGCTTTTTGTTGGTAATGTTGCTTACATACTTATGTTATTTAACACTTTATCCTATTTTTTCCCAATATTTAGAGAACCTTTATATGTATTTATAGGTGCTAGTATTATAATTTGGGGATTGTATTTTATAGTATCCGCAGGAATAAAAGAAGCATCTATAATTAATACGATCACAACTTTTACAAAACTAATACCGCTACTGATTTTTATAGTGGTAGTGTGCTTATTTTTCAATATCAACAACATAGAGTTAGATTTTTGGGGGAATGAAGTATCTGGCTCATTGTTTGAGCAAACTAAAGAAACAATGCTTGTTACTGTTTGGGTATTTATAGGTATTGAAGGAGCTGTTGTAGTTTCTTCTGGGGCAAAGAATAGGAAAGATGTTGGATATGCAACAATAATAGGACTCTTCTTTACTATGTTTCTTTATGTTCTAGTAACATTCATTACTTTAGCTGCGATACCTAGAGAAATTGTAATTACAATGCCAAATCCTTCTCTTGCATATGCCTTAGAATTTCTGATTGGTGAATGTGGAGCAATAATAATGAATATTGGACTCATTATCTCTATTGCTGGTGCATTACTGGGGTGGACTATATTAGCAGCAGAAATACCCTATATTGCTGCTAAAGATAAAGTAATGCCTGATATATTTTCAAGGAAAAATAAAAATGAAACTCCTTTGTTTTCTTTATTATTTACAACAATAAGCGTACATATTTTTATCACCCTTGCAATGCTCTACTTAGGAACATATCAATCTGTTTACCTTGTTGCAAGTGCAGCTATTTTATTGCCATACTTGTTTAGTGCTTTTTACGACCTTGAAATAATACTGTGCTCTAAATTTCAAAATAAGCAGTTTATTTTTAAAGACTTTTTTGTTGCCTCTATTGCATGTATATATGCTATTTGGCTGATATATGCTGCTTCAGAATATTTATTTTTATGTTCTATTCTTTATGCTGTAGGTATTTGCCTTTTTATAGCCGGGAAATGGAAGGGTAAAGAAAAGATATTGACGAAAATAGAATGGCTTATTGCATCAGCAGTTATACTTGTAGCATGTATAAGCATTGTGTTAATATCACAGGGTATTGTTAGTTTAACGTAAAAAGGGGGGTGAATTATGAAAATTATTGTAGCTTTGGGTGGAAATGCTCTGCAGAAAGGTAATGATATTTCTCCATTTCAACAATTACAGGTTTGTAGAAAAACTGTGAAAAGTATCGTCAAATTAGTAAAAGAAGGACATGATATAGCTGTAGTACACGGTAACGGTCCACAAGTAGGGGAACTTATAGCAGTTAGCGAAACCACTCATAAGGCAGATAAAACACGTATAGCATACTCACTAGATATATGTACCGCTTTTACACAAGGCTATATAGGTTATCATTTACAAAATGCTTTAAATGAAGAACTTTTTCATACTGGGATAAATAAAAAATCTGCAACTGTTGTAACTCAAGTGGAGGTGGATGAAAATGATCCTGCAGTAAAATCACCTAGTAAGCCTATAGGAAGATTTTACACAGAACAAGAAGCAAAAAAATTAATGCAGTTAGAAGGATTCATTATGATGGAATACGCTGGACGTGGATGGCGTAGAGTAGTGCCTTCTCCCAAGCCATTAAGTATAATAGAAAGGGATATTATAGAGCAAATTTTTGAAAGTGGGAATATTGCCATATCATGTGGTGGTGGAGGTATCCCTGTGGTTGAAAAGAACGATATTCATGAAGGAATAGAGGCTGTGATTGATAAAGATTATGCAGCTGAAAAATTGGCAGAAGTATTACAAGCCGATATGTTGATGATATTAACTGAAGTGGACGAGGTATACATTAATTTTAACAAGCCAAATCAAAAGGCTTTAAAGAATATCTCATCTAAAGAGATGGAAGCATATATAGAGCAAAAACAGTTCACTAAAGGTAGTATGTTGCCGAAAATTTTAGCAAGTAAAATGTTTGTTGAATCTGGTAGTAATAAAAAAACCCTCATTACATCACTTTCTTGTGCTGATAAGGCTATTAAAGATGAAGCTGGAACTCTTATATATTAATAAGTAAATTACTTTATCACTATGACCTCCAAAAGATCATGGACATAGAGGAGTATGGTGTATACAAAAATCTATCAGAAACACCACTAGGAAAGGTACTTGATTTACCTTTAATTTACAGCGATTATTACGACAAACAACGAGTTGTCCCTTTGTTGAACAGGGTTAAAAAAGCAGTGGGAAATTTGCAAGAGGGGATAGATAAGGGGAGTGATTTATACTACGAATGTCATTAAAGCCATAAATCGCCAGATTAGGAAAATTATTAAAAACAAGGGGGGTTTTCCCAGATGATAAGTCTATTTTAAAGATTATGTATTTATAGCTTATCACACAAAGGTTTGGACATATTATTAATATATTTTCGTCATTGCAAGTCTACAGCAGTAGGCATAGCAATCCACCTTCCTGTGCCCTGTCATTGCGAGCTCACAGAGTGAGTGTGGCAATCCCTGGATCACCACGATCGCTGTTGCGATCTCGCGATGACGGTGGATTTGTCCATTATTGCATGTGTCTCTACCCTTCCTGAATAAGCTATATATGCTATAGCCTTAAAAAATGCAGCTAAAAATAGACAATGCCAATTAAAAATTAGTCTCTTGCTCTTAACCAATTTGAACTTTTATATGGGGGTCTGAAATATGATTTAATTGATAACTAAAATTTTTCTATTTACACAAAGAATCTGATTGACCCTCTTATATTATATAGGCTAATAGCAACAGCATTGGAAACATTCAAGCTCTGCAGTTTGTCAGATATATTTATTCGTACTTTCATATCACTTTGTTTTAAATTTATACTTCTTATACCCTTGCCCTCTCCTCCTAATATCAATGCAATTTTGTCGAAATGACCTAAATTATTGAGAGGAATATCCCCATCTTGCGTGATGGCCACAACCCAATATCCATATTTTTTTATGCCATCAAGTGTTCTTGCAAGATTTGTTATCCTAATATAGGGAACAAATTCAAATGCCCCAGCAGTGGCTTTTACAAGACTCGCATTTTCACTTGGTGCATTATCTTTAGTTGTTATTACTACATCTACACCAAATGCTAAGGAAGACCTAATAATAGCACCCACATTTTGTGGATCAGTGACCTGATCTAAAAATAACAGAATACTTCTTGCTTTAGCTTTTTTAAGTACTTGTTCCATAGAAATTAGCTCAAGTTTCTTCACCTTGATTGCTATCCCCTGGTGTACTGATTCTTCAATACCTATATGCTTATTTATCTCACTATTTTCTAGTACTTTCACATTTATCTGCTTATTTTCTATAATAGCTTTGTACTTATTTATGCTTTTCAAATTGTTTTTTGTTACCAACAGCTCAAAAACCCTTCTTGCAGGATTATTCATTGCAGAATCCACAGAATGCTTGCCATACAAGTAATAACTAATACTACTCTTTATTTTTCTCATTATTTGCAATTTCTTTGAAGCTTACTTGTTTAGTTGCAGCATGCTTTGCAAGTGCATCCGCCATTTCATTATACTTATCGCCACTGTGAGCTTTTACCCAACACCAATTTACTTTTAGCTGTGAATTGGATTTGTCTAAATCTTTCCAAAACTCTATATTTTTAATCTTACCATTTTTCCAATTACTTAATTTCCAACTCTTAATCCATTCTGTTATGCCCTGTTTTAGGTAAATACTGTCAGTAAAAATGTCTATTGTGGTATTATGCTGAATATATTTTAATGCCTGTATGGCTGCTGTTAGCTCCATCTTATTGTTTGTTGTATCATTTTCATATCCATAAATTTTCTTGACTACTTGGTTATCCTCAATAAAAACAGCAGCCCATCCTCCTGGACCAGGATTGCCTAAGCATGATCCATCGCAATATATTTTCATAAAAAAACGTAAGAAAATTTGTATTTCCATGATATATTGATGACATGTAATGTAAATAAAATTCTTCTAAAGGATACATGCTGACTTTTAATGGGCTTGGTATTCAGTTAAAGCTTTGTGTTGCGTTTCTTTTGGTACTCTGTGCCACATCATACGCCAATGAAAGATACAAAGACTTAAAAGATTTTGAAGAGGTCTTAGATATTATACACAAACAGTATATTGATAAAGTAGAAAATAAGGAACTTATAGAAAATGCAATAAACGGCATGCTCAGCTCATTAGACCCTTACTCGACTTTTTTGAATAAGGAAGAATATGCAGAAATGAAATCAAGCACGAAAGGCGAATTTGTAGGTATTGGAGTTGAGATTAAAATGGAACAGGGTTTCTTAAAAGTAGTATCCTCATATAAATCCTTGCCTGCATATAAAGCTGGAGTAAAAACTGGTGATATAATTGTAATGATTAACGACGAGTCAGTGGGAGGTATGGGGGTTAGTCAAGTGGTAGATAAATTGAAGGGCGAGTTGGGGAGTAAGGTAAAGCTCAAAATATATAGAGATTCAGGAGAAATGAAAGAACTGACAATTGTCAGAGAAGTAATAAAATTAACCCCCACTAAAGTTCTCTTCTACAATCAAGATAGAGTAATTTACGCAAAGATAGGAAATTTTAGTGAAAAAACAAGTATGATTCTAAAAAATGAACTGCAAAAAATAATTGCTAGCCGTGATGATATAAGGGGGCTTATTCTGGATATTAGGGATAATCCCGGAGGGATTTTGGATCAAGCAGTGAAAGTTTCCAGATTATTTTTACCAGGAGGCAATGTAGTATCACTGAAAACTAGATACAATAATAACGAGATAGTATATAAAGCCAATGGTCCTGATATTACAAAAGGTATGCCAATAGTGGTGTTAATTAACAATGGTTCTGCATCTGCTTCAGAGATTGTTGCAGGAGCATTACAAGATAACCAAAGGGCTCTAATTATAGGAGAAAAATCCTTCTGTAAGGGGTTGGTGCAAAATCTTATCCCATTTACTAACGGCTCTGCAATAAAATTAACCACAGCAAAATTTTACACGCCTTTGGACAAGTCTATTCAAGAAGATTGCATTATCCCTGATGTTGAAGTTAAGCATACTTCAAATATATCGGACAGTGAAGATGCAAATAATAACCTGCAAGAGTTTATTAAAAAAAATAATACAGATGGTCTAATTCATGATTATCCTCTTCAACGAGCAATTGATTTGGTGAAGGGAATTGCGTTATACAAAAGGAATACCCAAGCTTTAAAAACTTCTGGACTGCCACCAGGACAATAACAGAAATATAGCTTCTTCGCATAATTCGCATAGATAGCTTTAATAAAGTTGTCAGATGAAATTGTGGTTTTAATTTTAAAAAAGCATAAAGAGTGTACCATACTTGCAAAAATGTAAGTCATACACTTAAATCCTCTTCAATTAAACATACCTTGTTACCAGCTAATCTACAAATTTTACCAGCTAACTCTAATTCTATTAATAAGCAATTTAGAATTTTTATAGGAACTTCGAGCTGATTCATTATGTCTTCAATCAAAATAGGAGAATGCGATAAAGATTGAATAAGTTTATCTCTATATAAAGCGAGTTCAGCATCGGAGGGTATACTTTTAAAGCTATTATCCATAAATATTAATGATTTATCTGAAACAAACGATGTTCTTTTCTGCACTATTTTGCTTAAGTCCTTGATGATATCATGCGATAACAGGGCTATGTTTGCCCCCTGCTTTAACAACTCATTTGTACCCTCTTGATTTCAAATCTAAAGGAGAACCAGGAACTGCATAAACTTCCCTATTATAATCTAAGGCAAACCTAGTGGTAATTAACGTCCCAGATTTTCTTGAAGCTTCAACTACAAGCACCCCTAAACTTAATCCTGCAATTATCCTGTTTCTCTGTGGAAAGTGCTGTGCTAAAACTGCCAAACTAATAGGCTGTTCAGTAATTACAACCCCCTTTTCATATATCTCTTTATACAAGTTTATATTTTCTTTTGGATAAATATGCTTTATCCCTCCGGCAATTACAGCTATCGTTCCTTTTTCTAGGCTTCCTTTATGTGCATATGAATCTATGCCTTTTGCAAATCCTGAGATTATCACGTAACCCATATCTGAAATTTCTTTTGCAAATTTATAAGCTAGTTTGTTACCATTAATTGTCGAATTTCTGCCCCCAATAATTGCGAATTTGTGTTTATTTAACAATTTTACATCACCCTTAGCGATAAGAACTGGAGGAAAATCTGGTATATAAGTTAATATTCTCGGATAGGCTTCATCACAAGCTAATATTATCTCAGCACCATATTTTTCGGTTTCTGCAATTTCTTTTTCTATGCTATCTCTACTGGGTACTAATTTTTTTCCTTTTGCTCCCCCCTTTCAGCTAAAATACTTATATTGTTGATAGCTTCCTGAGGATCAGTATATATTTTCATTAATTCAAAAAATGTTTTAGCTCCCACATTCACTGTTCTCGCTAACCTGAGCCAGGAAAATCGAAATTCTTCTGCCTTAGATTTATTTAATATCTTGCTAGAATTCATCCAACTTATAGCAGTGTTAAACTTTGATAGCATTAACATTTACCCTCCTTGCCTAAATTTTACCTTGTAGTTTCTGTTCCAGCCCCATTCCTGCAAGTCAGTTATCATATTTTGTTCCATATTCCACTACCCTTAAGCAAGTCAATTTTTATAATTATTCATGATATACTGTGGCTTTATATAACTAGATGTAAGATTTATTGTTCTTTTCGATTTATAATCTGCATAATTAGCTATATCTCTAGCATCTAAAACAACTTGATTGTCCACAATATCGACATTACCTATCAAAAAATATTTTTCTCTTAATAGCACTACTTCATCTTCTATTACAATGCTTATATCAGAGATGCTTTTACAGCAATCAAAGCTTTGAAAATAAAATTTTCCAACCCCTGCTCCTAGGACAATACCTATTTTCTTATTTTTATAACTATATGCAATAGCTTCAAAATTTGATATAGGCAGCAAGGGTGTTTTTAATGCAAAATGTATGGCATTTGCAACAGAAATACCAACTTTTAAGCCTGTAAACCTGCCTGGTCCAACTGCTACTGCAACATATCTCAAATCTTGAAATTCTATCCCTACACTACTTAATCCTTCTTTTACCATAACATTTATGGTCTCTGCTTGCTTATTTGGTTTGCTATTATTTGCATAATATAAAAGTTCCCCGCTTTTTATTATGACAATAGAAGCATATAAATATGAAGTGTCTAAAGCTAAACCTATCATCTTGCTGATTTTCTTACTGAAGCAATTCTTAAAATTTTCCCAAATATTGTAATGTTACATCACTTAATCCGTACACATACATTCGATTGTTTCTAGCCATTTGTTTGCATATTCAACATATTCAGGATTTAACTCTATACCTAGAAACTCTATATTTAAAGATTTAGCGACCATACATTCAGAGCCTGAACCAGCAAAAGGAATCAAAACTCTTCCTTTGTTACCATTTATACGAGATTGAATAAGTTTTTTTGTTAATTCCATAGGTTTTTGAGTTGGATGTTTTATATATCATGCTCCTTATGCTTATTTAACTGCTTTGGTGGATACACCTTGTTATCACAACTTCTACACATAAACCAGCTTTCCGAATTTCCTGCCCCTTCAGCCAATGCTGGAATCTTTATTACATCTCTAGGAAGAGCACCATTACTATGTACTTTATAGACACTCTTTTTACTACCATCACTAAATCTACCGTTAGTTTCTTTTCTTATTTTTCCCGAGTACTTTAAATAATTTTCGCTATACGGTTCTCTAATTTGATCTATCTCTAAACTAGGTCTCTTTTCTCTCCATAAACATAATATTGATTCGTAAGACCTTTGCCAGAAGCTAGAAGATGGCACTACTTTATTTGTATAGTGCCAAGCTAATAACCTTTGTTTTTCTAACAGGTATTGTGCAGAGATTCTAGCTAGTATTTCAGGAAACCCGTAGACATATACCAGACCGTTATCGGCAAGTAAATTAAAACAAAGAGCTAACCATTTTTTAACCCATTTGATATAACAATTTATTTCCATCTGATCTGAGTTATTGCCGAAGTCTTTACCTATATTATAAGGTGGATCAGCAATAATTATATCAAATTTTTGTTCTTTATGTAATTTCCCCAGTAAGTCTACAACATCCCCATTAATTATTTTTGATTGAAAGCAATTACTTTTAGCTTCGCTGTTTTTAGTTGCACTGCCTATGGCATCAACATCTTTGTATTTCACACTAGATAATTTTCCCATCACCTTTCTAAACTATAATCTTTAGGTTTTGTGTTTTTCGATAAACGAAACTATTTCTTTGTGTATTTTTTCAATATCTTGACTGGCATCAATATCGATATAATTTTCATGGGTTTTATAATACTCGATCAATAGGCTAGTTTGTGCAATATATGCAGATAATCTAACTTTTATAGTACTTTTTTTGTCATCTTTTCTAGTATAAAAATAGACATGCCCACACACATCACATTTACCCTTTGTTTTGCTTTTTTTTGTTATGGAATTGTAGCCCTGGTTGCAATTTTTACAAAAAATTCTGGCAAAAAGTCTTTTTACTATTTCCTCTTCCTCCAGGCTCAGTGAAACTATATAGGACTTTTCGAAATAACTAGTAATAACTATATCATCCAGTATGTGTGCCTGGTAGATTGTTCTAGGGAATCCATCTAGTATATACCCGTTATGGTTAGTCTTTTGTTTAAGCTCACTTTTCACCAGGGGGCAAACCATATCATCAGACACTAAACCACCACTGCTCATCACCTCTCTTACTTGGATACCTAATTTTGTTTTCCTTCTGACAGCATTTCTTAAAATTTCCCCTGTAGACAAAGTTACCAAATTATAGTCTTTAGCTAATAATTCCGCTTGAGTTCCCTTGCCAACGCCAGGTGCACCCAATAAAATCACCAACATTATCTACTACGCCTCATCATATTTGCTTTTTGCATCAAACTCATATACTTATTACTCAACATATAAGATTGTATTTGCGAACTTAAGTCTAATACTACACTGATCACAATTAAAAGGCTTGTGCCTCCTAAATAAAATGGCACGTTAAATTGTGAAGTTAAGGTTTCTGGCACAGCACAAACCATTGTGATATAAGTTGCCCCGATTACAGTGATTCTAGTCAAAACAAATTGTAAATAATCTTGAGTCTGTTTTCCTGGTCTCCTACCAATAATAACTGCTCCATTTTTTCTTAAATTTTCAGCTGTCTCTTCCGGATTGAATATTATCATGCTATAGAAAAAACAAAAAAACACGATAAGTATGATGTATAATGCAAGATACATTGGCTTACCCTGAGATAAATAGTTAGCTACAAATTTTTGCCAACCAGAAACATCACCTCCACTACTAAAACCAGCAATAGTAGTAGGAAACAATAGTATCGCACTTGCAAATATAGGGGGGATTACACCTGAGACATTCATTTTTATTGGCAAATGCGTTGAATCACCAGCATATATTTTCTTCCCCACCTGTTTTCTAGGATATTGTACCAACAATTTGCGATGTGCCTTCTCCATAAACACTATAAATAATACCATTGATATAACTACTATAAGACAGAATAGTAAAAATTGGGTTGATAAGATATTATTTCTCCCCATTTCTAACAAAGAGGAGATTGCAGGTAACAACCCTGAAACTATACCTGTAAATATTATCACAGAACTACCATTTCCAATACCTTTTAAATTGATTTGATCAGCAAACCATATCACTATCACAGTTCCCCCCATTAAACTAAACATAGCGACAATTCTGAAATACAACCCGGGATCATTTATAAGCGGAGTACCATTGTGATTTAAGGATTCGATTCCAACAGCAATACCATATCCCTGAAATAACGCTAATACAACAGCAAGGTACTTGGAATACCGATTGATTTTTTGTCTACCTAATTCACCTGATTTTCTTAATTCGCTGAATTCCTTTGATACTACAGATAACAACTGCATGATGATGGAAGCTGTTATATATGGCATTATGTTGAGAGTAAAGACAGACATCCTACCTAATGCTCCACCTGTAAGGACATTAAACATGCCTAAAATTCCCCTAGCTCGTGTTTGTACAATATCATCTAGCACCATTAGGTTAACACCAGGAAGTGGAACGTATGTACCAATTCTGTATATGATCAAAATGAAAAGTACAAAAAAAATCTTTTTGCTCAAATCCCCCGTTCCAACAGAAGGAAACTCAAAATTGGATTTGTGTTGCTTTCTCATTAAATTCAATACTTGACCAATTAGATTAGTTTTACAACTAAACCTTTCTTTGATGCAACTTCAATTAGTTTTTTTGAAACCAAATTAACTTCTATATTAAACTTTTCTTCAAAAGTACCTTTGCCAAGTAGCTTCAGTCTTCCCTTCTTAGGATTATATAAGCCCAATTTTTCCATGTCCTGTAGTTTAATATCCTTGCCAAGCTTCTTGTTCTTAATTAAGTAATTAATTTGATATAGGTTTATAATTTGATACTCTTCCTTATTCCTGGAATTAAATCCCCTTTTTGGTAGCCTTCTATACAAAGGCATCTGCCCCCCTTCAAACCCAGCTAAAGAAACTCCACTTCTCGCTTTCTGTCCTTTATGCCCTCTACCACAAGTCCCACCTTTACCTGAAGATGTCCCTCTTCCCAGGCACTTACTTTTCTTTTTTGCCTCTTTATTACTTTTTAATTGATTTAACATACTACTTACCTATTTTAATTTTTTCCCCTTAAACTAGTAATTTCAGCTATTTTCTTTCCTCTTTTTTCTGCTATCAATTTTGGAGTTTTTATTTTTTGTAATCCAGCAAGTGCAGCTTTTATCATATTGTGAGGATTATTAGAACCTATTGATTTTGCAACTAAGTCTTTAATGCCCAAGGCATTAAAAAGTGCTCTTATTGCACCACCTGCTATTATACCCGTACCTGAAGGAGCAGCCCTCATAACAACTTTGCCTGAACAAAATCTGCCAATCATATCATGGTGTAAAGTTCTGCCTTCTCTTAATGGAATTTTAATCATATTCTTTTTAGCCTCTTTAGATGCTTTATATTTTGCATCCATTACCTCAGATGCCTTTCCCAATCCATACCCAACTCTTCCATTTCTATCTCCGACTACCACTATAGCCGAAAAACTAAACTTTCTACCACCCTTGACAACCTTTGTACACCTACCAACATTGACAAGCCTTTCTACTACTTCTCCATTTGTCATATTTTGAACCACTAAAAATTTAAACCATTTTTTCTTGCACTTTCTGCAAAGGCTTTAGCCTTACCATGATATATACGTCCTCCCCTGTCAAAATAAACATCCTTAATACCCTTTTTAACTAATGCTTTTGCCACCTTTCCACCAAGCATTGTTGCAGCTTTTATATTATTTCTATTCTTTAAATCCTTAAAATCTTCATGATATGTGGCAAAAGATGTAATTGTAACACCATTATTATCATTAATAATCTGTCCATATATATATTGATTAGAGGTATAAAAGCACAACCTTAGTCTATCAACAGAACCGTTTTTCTTGAGTTTATATCTTGTTCTTTCTTTTCGCTTAATCTTTTTTAATCTTTTACTTAACATATTGATTACCTATTTTTTCTTACCTTCTTTCCTTAAAATCACCTCATTTTCATACTTGATACCCTTGCCTTTATAGGGTTCAGGCTTTCTCAAGCTCCTGATATCTGCACATACCTGACCAACAAGCTGCTTATCACAACCTGTTACTTCAATTAAATTATTCTTTATACATTTAATTTCTATATTTTCAGGAACAGGATAAATTATCTCGTGGCTATAACCTAAAGTCAATATCAATAAATCACCATCCATACCTACTTTATACCCAACTCCACTTATTTCCAATCTTTTTGTGAAACCTTCTACAACACCTATTACCATATTGTTGATTAGAGAACGTGCAAGTCCCCATAATGATTTGATTTTTTTTGTTATTTCTTTAGGTGTGAGAATTATTTTGGCATCACCCAATTCTGCATTAATTGTATCAAACACCCTCATGTTCAGCTCTCCTTTAGGACCATGTATTACTAAATTATGGTTATCTAAAGTTACCTTAACTTTATCTGGTATATTGATATGTTGCTTTCCAATTTTTGACATAACTCTGCCTAAAAAACACTACATAAAACTTCACCACCAGCCTTTATATTTCTAGCTTCATGATCGGTAATCACACCCTTAGAAGTAGATAATAATACAGTTCCAAGTCCACCATATAGCTTATCTAAATCCTTATAAGATTTAAACACCCTTCTGCCTGGCTTGGACACCACATTTATCTCACTGATAACTGGATCATTGCTTTTATTTTCATATTTAAGGTATACTTTAATCTTAAAAATTCCTTTTCTCTCCTCAAATTTTTCTATTTCACTTATATAACCTTCTTTTAACAATACTTTTAGAACATTTTCTATGATTTCTGAATAATACACCACTGTGTATGGCTTTCTTACCAACTGTGCATTTCTAATTCTTGCTATAGTATCTGATAATAAGTGCATTTGCGACATATTTCCTCTTTTTTCCTATTTACCAGCTTGCTTTTATCACGCCTGGAAGCTTGCCTTCAGAAGCCAACTTTCTCATCCATATCCTGGACAGGTTGAATTTTCTATATACCCCTCTTCCCCGTCCACTTAATAAACACCTATTCCTAATTCTATTTTTGGAGCTGTTTCTCGGTAACTTTGCCAGAGCCATTTGTGCATCAAACCTTTCTTCTAAAGTAACAGATTTATCATTACGAATTGCTTTAATCTCAGTTCTTTTGTCTTTTAGGCTGTTATACAACCTAATTCTTTTTAAATTTCTCTGTACTACACTATTTTTAGCCATATGATCATATTCAGATTCTAATTTAAAAATGGCATATTGAAAATTTCCAATAAAAATTTTGCTTCTTTATTTACCATAGTCGAAGTAACTAAGACCATATTCATACCTCTAATTTTATCAACTTTATTATAATCAATTTCAGGAAAAACTATCTGCTCCTTAATTCCTAGCGAAAAATTCCCTCTACCATCAAATTGCCTGGAACTTAAACCTTTAAAATCCCTAACTCTCGGCAAAGCAATATTGATAAGTCTATCTAAAAATTCATACATCATTGTTCTTCTTAAAGTTACCTTGCATCCTATCTTCATTCCTTCCCTCAATTTAAAGCCTGCTATAGATTTTTTCGCTTTAGTAACTATTGGTTTTTGTCCTGTAATAATCATTAAATCTTCACAAACTTTATCTATAATTTTAGAATCTCCTACTGCTTCCTTAGTATAAATACTGACAATAATTTTTTTCAACTTTGGTATTTGCAAATCATTTTTAAAACCAAACTGCTTCTTGATTTTCTTCTTACCAGCTCGAATATAATATTGCTCTAGCCTTGATTTACTCATAATTAAGCTGTTTTATTATCTATTAATTTTCCTGATTTTTTGGAATAAAGTACTTTTTTTCCATCATCAGTAATTTTGAATCCTATTCTCGTTACAACATTTGTTTCGGGGTCTAAATGCATAATTTTTGACATATCAATTGGCATTTCCTTCTCTATTATACCACCTTCAGGATTTAATTTATTTGGCTTAGTATGTCGTTTTACAATCCCAACCCCTTCTACCAAAGCTTTATTAGTCTTTGGCATTACTTTGGATATTACTGTAACTCTACCCCTATCTTTCCCAGAGATAACCTTTACTTTATCGCCTTTTTTAAATTTACTAGCCATTTTACAATACCTCTGGTGCTAACGATATTATCTTTAAATAATTTTTTGCTCTTAACTCTCTAGGAATAATTCCAAATATACGAGTTCCTATTAACTCTCCTTGCTTATCAAGTAAAACAGCTGCATTTTCAAAAAATCTTATCACAACAGCATCTTTCCTCCTTTTCTCCTTTCTAGTCCTTACAATAACAGCATGGAAAACTTCTCCTTCCTTTACTTTATCTGAAACAACTACTTCTTTTATTGAAACAACTATCTTATCACCTATACCAGCAGACATTTTTTTACTACCACCAAGTACCTTGACGCACTGGATTTTTTTAGCTCCTGTATTATCTGCAACGTTTAATATAGTACCCATTTGTATCATGAAACCCTCTTATTTATCAGATAAACTTGCCATTTTTTTAACTTCGATATCGGTCTGCTTTCTACAATCTTCACCTTGTCACCTATATTAAGACTGTTCTCTTCGTCATGTGCTAAATACTTCTTACTCCTTTTTATAATTTTCTTATATTTTTTGTGCATAACCCTTCTTTCGACTAAAACTGATATTGTTTTATCCGCTTTGTTGTTTACTACTATACCTTCTAAAATCTTTTTTGACATACTTAAGCCTTACTACTTTTTTCGTTGTTCAATGCGGTAAAAATCCTAGCTATTATCTTTTTCACCTCTTTAATCCTAGAGGTATTAGCTAACTCTCCTAAACCCTTTTGAAACCTTAGATTAAAGTACTCTTTCTTATACTTAAGCAACTCACTTTGTAAAGTCTTTTTATCTAAATTTTTCAATTCCTTAAATTTCATATCCCTTCTTCAATATTTTTTATTATTTTTGTCTTTATTGGTAATTTTGCAGCTGCTCGCATAAAAGCTCCTCTTGCTTGCTCTTCAGTTACCGAATCCAGTTCAAATAAAATTCTTCCCGGCTTTACTCTGCATGCCCAAAATTCAACAGAACCTTTTCCACGCCCCATTCTAACATCCGCAGGTTTTTTACTAACAGGTAGATCAGGAAAAATCCTAATCCATAATTTCCCTGCCCTCCTTAAATGCCTATTTATAGCTTTTCTTGCTGCTTCTATTTGCCTTTCTTTAATTCTTTCCGGTTCTAATGCCTTAAGGGCATATTTGCCAAATGTAATTTTAAATCCACCTTTAGCCTTACCACGGATTCTGCCTTTAAAAGCTTTTCTAAATTTAGTTTTCTTTGGGCGTAGGATCATTTTTTAATATATCTTTTTGTTTGTTATCTAACTTATCACCTTGATACACCCAGACTTTTACCCCTATAGTTCCATAAACAGTATTAGCCTCAGCAGCACTATATTTTACGATAGCCCTTAACGTGTGCAAAGGTACTCGTCCCTCCCTATACCACTCTGTTCTTGCTATCTCAGCTCCACCTAAACGACCAGAAACATTCACTCTTATCCCTTTTGCCCCCATTTTCATAGAACTTGATATAGCTCTTTTTACTGCTTTTCTAAAAGAAACTCTTTTTTTAAGTTGTCCCGCTATAGAATGAGCAATAAGCAAAGGCTCTGTTTCGGCTTTTTTTACTTCAGTGATATTTATAACTATCTCACTTGAAGTGATTTTTGATATTTCGCTTTTAATATTAGCAACATCAGTACCTTTCTTACCGATGACTACCCCAGGTCTGGATGAATGGATATTGACAATGACCTTGTTTGCAGGACGTTCAATATAAACCTTATTAATTCCAGCAGAGCTTAATTTATCGAAAATCATCTGCCTTATCTTAATATCTTCATGCAACTTTTTTGCATAATTCTTATTGCTATACCAAGAAGAATCCCAAGTGAAAACTACTCCCAATCTAAAGCTATTTGGATTAACCTTTTGTCCCATACTTATCCTCTTTCTTCTAACACTATGGTTACTTTGCTGAATGGTTTTACTATCCTATTAATCCTACCTCTTGCCCTAAATCTGGAGCGTTTTAAGGTAAGAGATTTACCTATTCTTACTTCCTTAACATATAGTTTATCAATATCCAAACCAAAATCATTCTGTGAATTAGCAATTGCAGATTTTAATATCTTCTTTAATGGCTTAGAAGCTGCTCTTTTACAAAAATCTAACTGCAACATAGCTTTATTGACATTTTCCCTTCTGATGAGTTCAGCAATGATGTTCAATTTCTGAACGCTTGATTTAACCAATTTGTCTGTTGCTATACACTGCATAAAATTTCTTTTTCCTATTGTTATTTTCTATTACTTCCATGACCATTAAACGTCCTGGTTGGAGCAAATTCACCTAATTTCTTACCTACCATCTTTTCATTTACCAATACGGGGATAAACTTTCTCCCATTATGTACCAAAAACGTTAAACCAACAAAAATTGGTAATATAGTTGATTTCCTAGACCATGTTTTAATACTAATATGTTTACTGCTAGATATTACTTCATCAACCTTTTTAAGCAACCTTGGGTCTACAAATGGTCCTTTCCAAACTGATCTATTACTCATAATTTCTACTACTTACTTATTTCTTTTATGTCTACTTTTAATTATAAACTTATCTGTTCTCTTGTTATTCTTTGTCCTATACCCTTTTGTAGGCTTGCCCCAAGCTGTAACAGGGTGTCTACCTCCAGAACTTTTTCCTTCACCACCACCGTGTGGATGATCAACAGGATTTTTAGCCACTCCCCTAACCTTAGGTCTATAACCTAACCATCTTTTTCTACCAGCTTTACCAAACTTAATGTTCTTATTATCAGCATTCGAAATTACCCCTACCGTAGCCTTACAATTCCCCTCTACTATTCTCACTTCTCCAGAACGTAACTTTATGGATACTTTCCCTGCATCTTTACTAACAATTGTCACGCTTGTTCCTGCCGCCTTTGCAAGTTGTCCACCCTTAGATGGTTTTAATTCTACATTATGAACCAATGTTCCAATGGGAAGGTTTTTCAGTGGTAAGCAATTACCTACTTTTATCTCTGCATTACTTGACGACATAATCTTATCGCCAGATTTAATTCCTTCTGGTGCTATAATGTACGAATATTCACCATCACTATACTTGATTAAAGCAATATGGGCTGACCTGTTAGGATCATATTCAAGCCTTTCTACAGTTGCTGATATTTCTTTTGATCTTTTAAAATCTATAATCCTATATTTCTTTTTCGTTCCCCTAGCTTTTCCAAATACTGTAGTTCTGCCTAAATTATTTCTTCCGCCTTTACTATGATTGATGATAGTTAATCCTTTCTTAGGCTTCCCTTTCCAAAGATGTCCTTTATTCACTAACATCAGTTGCCTTTGAGATGGAGTAGTGGGATTGTAGTTAATTAATGCCATCTTTTTAAATACCCTTAGAAAACTCAATTTTTTGCATACCTTTAGTGGTAATTATAGCCTTTTTATATGCACTTCTCTTTCCCTTCCTACCTTTGAAATATTTTGTTTTAGCAGGTACATTTACCACATTTACATCTTTTACTGTTACATTAAAAATCTTTTCTACAGCCTTTTTTATTTGGATTTTATTACTTTTTGTGTCTACCACAAAAATATACTTCCCCTGCTTTTCAGCAAAGGCATTACTCTTTTCCGTTTGAATAGGTTTTTTTAAAATATCATAGGCTTTCAGCTCTATCACTTCAACCTCTCTAAAATATTTTTAAAAGCACCTTCAGAAAAATGAACCTTATCGTGTTTAATTAAGTCTAAAACATTTATACCAACAGTAGGTAATCTATTCACATTATATAAATTTTTTGTGGATTTAATAAAATTTTCACTAAAATCATTATCAATAAATAATACCTTTTTAGAACTACCATTATAACTACACATGTTAATAAAAGTTTTAGTTTTGCCGTCTTTTGTTTCAAAGTACTCGTGTATGCTAATAGATTTCTCCTTAAATTTCAACGCTAAAGCATTTAAGAGAGCTATTTTTTTTACTTTCTTATTAACCTTATAATGAAAAATTTTGTTTTTATTTGGACCAAAAATTATGCCACCACCTCTAAATTGACCTCTTCTGATACTGCCATGTCTAGCTCTTCCAGTCCCCTTTTGCCTATAAATCTTTCTAGTAGAACCTCTAACTTCAGAGACTCCCTTAGTATGACTTATGCTCCCTCTCTTTTTTGCTAACTGCCATATTACCAGCTGGTGTATTAAGTCATGCCTGATATTTTTTATATCCAATATACTGGTATCTATTTTCCTTACTAGCTTTTTGTCAAAATTTAATATTTCCAATTCCATTTCATACCTCGATATTTAACTGGACAAAGCTTTTTTTATTGCATCCCTAATAAATAGGTAACCATTCTTATGACCAGGAACAGCACCCTTTACTACTAATAAATTTAATTCTTGATCGATATCTACAACTTGTATGTTTTGTTTAGTGACTTTTTTATTACCCATCTGACCTGGCATCTTCTTTCCTTTAAAGACTTTTCCTGGGTCTTGACATTGACCTGTAGAGCCAGCAGACCTATGACTGGCTGAAACCCCATGGCTAGCCTCTAATCCTGCAAAATTATGCCTTTTCATAACACCAGCAAACCCCTTACCTATGGATGTACCAGTAATATCAACATATTGTCCCTTTTTAAAATGATCCACACCTATTTTTTCTCCTACTTTAAGCAAATGTTTTTCAGCAACTGTAAATTCTCTGATTTTCTTTTTAGGTTCTACTTTAGACTTTTCAAACAAACCCCCTATACTCCTTTTCAATCTCTGTGGCTTTTGTTTAAAACTAGCAACTTGTAATGCGTTATATCCGTATTTTTCTTTTGTCTTAACGGAAAGAACCACATTTTCATCTACATGTATGATTGTAACTGGCACTACATCTCCATTATCTTTATAAATTTGGGACATACCTAATTTTTTTGCTATCATACCACTTCTATTTGCTTTCATTTTTAACTCCCCTCATCTTTATTTGAATATCCACCCCTGTAGCTATATCTAACTTCATCAATGCATCAATTATTTGTGGTGATGCTTCTATTATTAACAATCTAGAATGGTCTCTAATTTCAAATTGCTCTCTCGATTTCTTATCCACATTAGTGGATCTGTTGACAATAAACCTATTTATTTTTCTAGGCATAGGGACAGGTCCCTTATATCTAGCCCCTGTTCTTGAAATTGTATTAACTATATCACCTATAGCTTTATCCAAAATTCTATGATCAAAAGCTCTAAGTTTTAATTTTATTAGTTGCTGAGAATCCATTCCGTCTACCTATCACTAAAGAATAATATGAGTAACAACACCAGCACCAACAGTCTTGCCACCTT
>CAZJPD010000008.1:0-28708 GCA_964547795.1 uncultured Candidatus Midichloriaceae bacterium
TATAAGTAAGACCATTAGATGGTTTTTAATGAATTACTCTGAAATGAATGAAATTGATGCTATAATTACACCATATAAAAAGGGGCTAGATGAACTTAGTCTACCAATACCACATTTTATGGAATATTACCATCTTAAGATGGTTAAAATCCAAAACTCGGTTAAAAAGCCAATTCATGATATAAAAGAGGTTTATTTTAAAGTTTCAGAGGGGTGGTATATTGATAATATACGGGGATTATATTATCAAATTAGCAAGAATGAAGATTTAAGTTTTATTGAGCGTCTAGCAAACGATTATATTGAAAACGACTTGGAAAAAATAACTACTAACCTTGTACTTAAACAGTTGAAAAAAAAGGATGAAAAGGAGTTGAATTTTCTGAAGGATACTGAGAAGCTGGAACAGTTTCGTAACTTTGTCATAAAAACTATAGCAAAAAAAGATGGCAAGAATAATTTTGCCTTGATGTACCTTCTTATCAGTAAGCTAAAAGAGCTATTACAAATGGATTGCATAAATCATGGGCAAAATTCTTAACATATACACAGTTCAGAAGTCGTTATACAATACAACTCTCCCAAAAATTATCCTTAAAATACTAAAAAGTGGGGAAAGGGGGCATCTACTTTGCAAAGATAAAGATGAAATGAAGTGGTTAGATGCTTTGTTATGGACGTTTTCTCAATTATCTTTTTTACCACATGCAACCGAAGAGGATAATAATCAAGAAGCTCAAAACTTGTTACTTATAACCAGATGTCCTGCTGATAACTCAGGTAATAAATTTTTAGTTTTAACTTCTGAAGACTTGCTTTTAAAAGAATATATATCTCAATATTCAAAGTTGTTTATCATCACTACTCAGGAAATTGACATGCAGAAACTCATCGATAATATAGGCATTAAAACTGATGAAGTACAAACAAAACACTTTTTACAAAATTCGGATGGTTCTTGGAAACAGGTATAACAGAACCTTTTCAAATAATGATAATGTTCGTGCAAATAATAGGAGTTTTTCCAATAAGCTTATGGATTTGTTTTTTTATAGAGGATTCAATAGAGGATTTTATCATACTTTTATTTGTTGTACGTATAGATGAAAACGTATTTACCACATTTACCTTTATAGAATCTAAAATTTCTCTATCTTCATTATCTTCAAACACTCCTGGAGTATTTATATGCACGTCTTGAGCAATTTTTTTCTTGGAATTTATAATTAATGTAATAAATACTGCTCCGTTATCTCTCAAAATTTTTCTATTTTTTATAATTTGATTTCCTGAATCCAAAATTAAATTTCCATCTATAGCGTAGTAACCCACCTCTACTTTTCCAATTTTTTTAGGATTATTCTCATCAATAACCACAACATCCCCATTTCTGATATTAATAGCATGAGGAGTGCCCACCTTGCTTGCAATTTTGCAATGCTCACGTAAATGAAGGGCTTCCCCATGCACAGGTATTGCGATCTTAGGTTTGATGTATTCGTACATTTTCATCACTTCCTGACATGAAGGATGTCCTGAGGCATGAACAAACTCATTTGCTTCACTAAGTATGTTAATATTCATATCAGCTAATTTGTTGAATAATGTGTAAATTTTCTTTTCATTTCCAGGGATAATTTTAGAAGAGAACAGCACCACATCATTTTCAACAAGTTTGATATGTGGATGTTTCTTATCTGCAATTTTACTGGTAACAGCTAATAATTCTCCCTGGCATCCTGTACATATTATCAGTAATTCATTACGTTTAAATTTCTTTATTTGTCTTTCATCATATATTATGGCATTTTGCAGGTAGCCAGATTCTTTTGCAGCTATATACATCCTCCATAAGGACCGTCCCAGTAATATAACCTTTCTGTTGGTCTTTTTAGCTACTTCCACCATAGAGTGCAGACGGGCTATATTTGAAGCAAAAGTTGTAGCAACAACTAGATTCTTAGGATACATGGCAATCAAATCTGCCAAATTGCGTCCAAGTTTCCCTTCTGAAATAGAATGTTCTTTGTTAAAGATATTAGTTGAATCACATACCATAGCCAGAACATTACTATCACCAATTTCCTGAAGTTGCTTTTCATCGGTAATTTTGCCTATTACGGGGTCATCATCAAATTTCCAATCTCCTGTATGAAATATTTCCCCCTTTTCTGTTTTGATGACTAATCCATTCATTTCAGGAATGGAATGCGTTATAGGTATCATGTTAATATCAAACTCACCTACTTGAAATGGAGTATTTGGCTGAGTTTCTATCAATTTCATTTTATCTAAAAGACCATACTCTTTGTATTTTACCCTTATTGTAGATGCTGTAAATTTTGTTGTATAAACTGGGCATTCTATTTCTGACCACAGGTATGGAACAGCCCCAATATGATCTTCATGTGCATGTGTTAGGATTAACCCTACAATATTATTCTTAATTTCTTTAATAATGAAATTTATATTTGGTACGATGATATCTATTCCAGGCAAATCAAAATCTGCGAAACCTAAGCCTAAATCCACCATTAACCATTTTCCATTATAATGATACAGGTTTAAATTCATCCCAATTTCACCAGTCCCACCTAAAGGTAAAAACAACAGCTCTTTTTTGTAGTTTTTAAAATTTATTTTCTTTTCCATCTAATCTTGCTGAAACAACACGTGTCTAAAATGCAAAAATTCTTCTAATACTCTTCCTGTTCCTAATACCACACAAGTGAGTGGATCATCAGCCACTCTAACTTTTAAGCCTGTAGCTTTTGCAATCACAATGTCCAGTTGCTTTAACAGTGCCCCACCCCCTGTTAGAGTTATGCCACTTTCTGCAATATCTGAAGATAATTCTGGAGGAGATTCTTCCAACACTAATCTTATAGTATCTACAATCTGTATAATTGGATCAGAGATACTTTCAACTATAGTCTTCTCTGATAACACGATTTCTTTTGGTATTCCAGTAATGGCATCTCTACCCTTGATAGACATACTATTTGATTTATCTGAGGAAACACATGCACTTCCGATTTCTTTCTTTATTCTTTCTGCAGTTGAATCGCCAATATATAAACCATTATTTTTTCTAATATATGATATTATAGCTTCATCCATGCTATCACCACCAATTCGAACAGATTGAGCACTTACTATTCCCCCCAAGGAAATAACTCCTACTTCAGTTGTACCTCCGCCAATATCCACTATCATCGATCCAGTTGGTTCTGTAACAGGTAAGCTTGCTCCTATTGCTGCTGCCATTGGCTCATAAATTAGGTGAACCTCCCTAGCCCCTGCACTTTCTACTGCATCCTGGATAGCCCTTCTTTCAACTGGAGTTGATCCGTAAGGTACACACACTATTACCCTTGGTCTTACAAAGAAACTCCTTTTGTGTATTGAAGTTATGAAATATTTTATCATTTCTTCAGCACCTTTAAATTCTGCAATGACTCCATCTTTAAGTGGTCTGATAGCTTTGATATCAGCTGGTGTACGACCTAACATCATCTTTGCATCATTACCGAAAGCATAAGGAATGAATGCACCCTTTTCCTGTAAAAGTGCAACAACTGATGGTTCATTTAGTACAATACCTTGATTTGGCACATACACCAGAGTATTAGCAGTACCAAGGTCTATTGCCATATCAGAGGAAAATAACCCTAACAAGGATAAAAACATATCTATATGAGTAAAATTATTTTATATTACAGCGTATATTAATGTACAACAGTATGCAACAGTACACTGCTTATTCTAAAAAGCGGCTTTTTGCAAACTTAAATATAAATTCGATATGGATTTTTAAGAAAATTACTTTATTCTTGACTTGCAGGTAGCTGGATGGTTGCTATTATTGTGTATGGGTAATAGAGGAAAGTCTGGGCTTCATGGAATCATAGAGCTGGGTAACACCCAGCAAAGGTAACTTTAGGGAAAGTGCCACAGAAAATATACCGCCTGGTATTTCAGGTAAGGGTGAAAAGGTAAGGTAAGAGCTTACCAGCTTTTTAGCAATAAAAGGTGTTTGGTAAACCCCTCTAGAAGCAAAACCAAGCAGTGCTTAGTAATGTTAGATTCCAAACAAAAAGCATGGGTAGGTTGCTAAAGTTTAATGGTAACATTAAATTGAGATGAATAACTTTCGGATACGTTGTGTATTTACAGAACCCAGCTTATAGGTTGCCTGCAAGTAAAAAATAAAATTATGTATCAAAAGGTTGTTATTATTTTTAGCTTACTTCTCTTTCAAAATCCAAGTTTTGGCTTCAATGCAAAAAATGCTGATATTGACATTGAATCAAAAGAATTAGAGGTTTTTATCAATGAAAATAAAGCTAAATTCACAGGAAATGTTGTAGCAAAACAAAATGATTTTATAGTCAAATCTGATGAACTAATTTTGTTTTTTCACAAAGATAAAATGGAAAAAGTGATTTTTCTCAACAATGTTAAAATTCATGCAGGCAATCAAGTAGCGTATGGTGACAGAGGGGAATATTCCCAAAATAATCCTATATTTAAGCTAACCGGGAAAGTACACTTAATGCAAAACCATCATGAATTTCGTGGCGATATATTTACCTATAATGTGAAAACCAAAGAAGCCAGTATTAGTACAATAAAAGATGGGAAAGTCATAGGAAAAAAGAGACGAGTTAAAGCAAAATTTAATTCCAATTTAAAAGCAAATGTTAGTAGCTGAAAATTTGTGTAAATTTTATTCTAAAAGAAGTATAGTTAAGAATGTAACAATTTCAGTGAAAAGTTCCGAAATAGTGGGATTACTAGGTCCAAATGGAGCAGGAAAATCCACATCATTTTATATGTTTGCTGGTCTTATCAAACCTGATCGGGGTAAAATATTTTTTAACGGGGTTGAAATTACTGATTTACCGCTTTCATATCGTGCAAAGTTAGGAATAGCTTATTTGCCACAAGAAACGTCTATATTTAGGGGTATGACGGTTAATGAAAATATAATGACAGTTTTGGAAATTGTAGAAAAAGACCACTTCAAACGAGAACAAAAGCTTGAAGAGTTATTAGCAGAATTTTCAATAGAGCATCTACGATTTTCACCTGCAATTTCATTATCAGGTGGCGAAAGAAGAAGATTGGAAATTGCCAGGTGTCTTGCAATGAATCCATACTATATACTGCTTGATGAACCCCTGGCAGGGATAGATCCAATATCAGTTGACAATTTGATAGAGCTGATTAGGCGATTAAAGAAACGAAAAATAGGAATTTTGATTACTGATCATAATGTCAAAGAAGCACTATCACTTGTTGATAGAGCATATATTTTGTATAATGGAGAAGTGATAGCATGCGATAGCAGTTCCAATATCATTGAAAATAAACAGGTGAGAAGAATTTATCTTGGAAAGACTTTTTCCTGACTTCAGGTATTAAATCTCTGAATAATCTAAATTACCAGCTTTTCATTTTTTTATAGGCACTATTTTTTGCATTGCTAAATAAACATATAGATTTAGAAAAAAGTGATTAAGAGAAGGAAGGAAATGATGATTCCAAAAAGAGTTGTTTTTAATACAGCTTATCATATAAAGGTTTGGACATATTATTAATATATTTTCGTCATTGTGAGCCTACAACAGTAGGCGTGGCAATCCACCCTCCTGCCCCGTCATTATGAACTCACAGAGTGAGTGTGGCAATCTCTGGATCACCACGATCGCTGTTGCTCCTTCGTGATGACAACTTGATTTATGTTTGGTTCAGTGATTATTATCAGATATATCAAAAACATACTCAAACACAGTGGGTTTAAAAGAAGGATATTTTTCCTGATAAGCGACCTGAACTATAGAAAGAAGGCAGGATATTATGCAAAATTTCTGACCACCCCCCTCTTCTCCATTCATCTACATACTTCTCTACAGCTTCTCTTATAACTGTATTTCTCTTCTTACCCGTTGCCTTCATAATAACCTCTACATCCTTTAAAAGATTATCTTCAACCTAAACTAATAATGCATAACACTTTCTTAATTGATTATTATAATGTAATGCAACGCCATGCAATATGCAAATTTATTTTGTACTGCTCGACACACTGCTTCTGCCGTTTTGGTACTGCTATGTAGTATTTGTCCTATAGTAACTCCTTTAATGATAATGTATTACACCATACACTATCACTCTCCGGGACTAAACACTTATAAATATCGCTAAAAATAACTATTGAAAAAATCAATACTGAAGTATATCATTACCTGGTGGTTTGATTTATTCTGGTTTTGATATTGTATAGTCTGAATAAATAAAAGATAGATTGGAAACTTAAAATGCTGGTTTTGCAAGAAGTGTAATAGGTAGGAAATAACTAACAATTAAACATTTTGATATGTTCTCAGAACTATTAGATAAATTCAAAAAAACTTCCACTGCCTTCAAATCGGTAGTTATTTTTTTAGTTGTATTAACTCTTTGGATGATGACTTTTATCTTTAAGAATGACAAAAAAGCTGATAGTTTTTACGAAAAAAAACAGAAGTGTAAATTATAAGATCTTAGAATCCACTGCTGTCAATAAAGCTAGAGTCTTGAATTTCACTGGCATAACTGAAGCAAAAGAACAGGTCACTTTGGTATCGGAGTTAGAAGGGAATGTGATAAAGATATTAGCGGAAGAAGGAAGTTTTCTGAAAAAGGAGATCCGATAATACAGATAGAACAAAAAAATTATCTTCAAAAATACCAATCAGCTCAAGAAAAGCTGGCAGGTAGTGAAATTGAATACCAGTCGGCATTAAAACTAAGAAAAAAAGGCTTGGGAGCAGATGCTAATGTTGCCAACGCCAAATCCCAACTTTATCATGCTGAGGCAGAGTTGGAACAAACAAAGTTAAATCTTGATAATACGATTATCAAAGCTCCCTATGATGGTATAGTTGATGAAATAAATGTGAAGATCAGCACTCACCTGACACCTTTCTCTTCAGTTGGAAAATTCCTATCTAAAGAAAAAATAAAGGTGAAATTTGACGTTCCAAGTAGTCAATTTAATTACGTAAAAAACAGCATATCTGTTTCTTTATTTTTAGATGGAAAAAAAATAAGTACTAGCAAAGTTTTATCATTAAGTGATATTGCGGATAACATAACGAAAACATATGTTGCCGAGATTTTAACTGATAACCCTAATGCTGTGTTGAAGAGTGGACAAGTTGTAAGTGTGGTAGTAAATGTGGGAGATTTTCTGGCACATAAGGTCAATCAGTCTACAGTAAGCATTGATGTTGATGGTTATTTAGGAGTGAAGACATTGAATGAAGACAACGTTGTAGAATTTGTTAAAGTAGAGATAATTGGAGAAGATACCGATGGGTTTTGGGTTACCAATTTGCCTGAATCTGCTAAAATTATTACTGTTGGACATTCCTATGTTAAAGCAGGAGAAAAGTTATTACATACTAAATATTAAGTGAGTCATATTCTTCAATGCTATTGCAATTATCGGGGTATGATAAATGTGTTGATTCAGAAGCATGGTAAAGTAAGGTTTTAATTTTACAATGAAAATCAAGATAAATAAAAAAACAAAGCAATTTCATCATAATGTGTCGGGTTTTGACTTATTAAGTGAGCTTGATAAAAGTTTGCACAAGCAGTGCGTTGCAATAAAAGTCAATGGCGAAGTAAAGGATTTATCAACACAAATCAATAGAGATAGTGATGTTGAGTTTGTGTTATCATCCACAGCTGAAGGTTTAGATATAATTAGGCATGACACAGCTCATATCCTAGCTCAAGTGGTAAAAGAATTATATCCTAAAGCCCATGTAACAATTGGTCCAACAATTGAGAATGGGTTTTACTATGATTTTGCTAATACCCAGCCTTTTAACGAATCAGATTTAGCAGAAATAGAGAAAAAAATGCAAGAGATTATTAATCAAAATCTTGCTATAACTAGAAAAGTTGTTACAAAAAAAGAAGCTGTTGATTTTTTTGCAAAGCAAGGAGAAAAGTATAAAGTAGAAATCATTGAGGCATTACCAGAAGGAGAAGATATTACAATTTATACTCAAGGAAATTTTTCAGACCTTTGTAAAGGACCTCATGCTTCCTCAACTGGTGTGAGTAAAGCTTTTAAGTTGATGAAAGTAGCAGGTGCTTACTGGAGAGGCGATAGTAATAACGAAGTGCTACAAAGGGTATATGGCACAACTTGGGCTGATAAGAAGCAATTAAGGCAGTACCTGACTATGCTTGAAGAAGCGGAAAAACGGGATCATAGAAAAATAGGTAAGCAATCCGATTTATTTCATTTTCAAGAGGAAGCACAAGGCTCGGTGTTTTGGCATCCTAAAGGTTGGGACTTGTTTCAAAGGTTAGTTAATTATATCAGGGATAGGCAGAACGAAAATGGTTACCTTGAAATTGGCACTCCTGAAATAATGGATCAAAAAATGTGGGAGGCTTCTGGTCATTGGGAAAAATTCAGAGAAAACATGTTCACAGCTAATACGATTGATGAAGATAAGTTATATGCCGTAAGACCCATGAATTGTCCAGGTGGTGTACAAGTATATAATCAGGGAATAAAAAGCTATAGAGACCTTCCCTTGCGTTTAGCAGAATTTGGTAAGGTGCATAGATATGAGCCATCTGGTGCATTGCATGGTTTGATGAGAGCAAGAGCATTTACTCAGGATGATGCACATATTTTTTGTACTACTGAGCAGACAACAGAGGAGTGTATCAACGTATGTAAATTAATTATAGAAATATACAGGGATTTTGGATTTGAGGATGTAAAGGTAAAGTTTTCTGATAGACCTGAAAAGAGAATTGGTTCTGATGAGGTCTGGAATGCTGCAGAAAAAGCTCTTCTTAATGCTGTAGTTAAACAGGGATTGCCTTATACCTTAAATAAAGGAGAAGGAGCATTTTATGGTCCTAAATTAGAATTTGTACTGAGAGATACAATATGCAGGAATTGGCAACTAGGAACATTACAAGTGGATTTTAACCTTCCTATGAGATTAAATGCGAATTATATCGGCAAAGATGGAAAAAAGCACAAGCCTGTCATGTTACATAGAGCACTTTTTGGGTCAATAGAAAGGTTTCTTGGTATACTAATTGAACACTATTCTGGTAATTTGCCACTATGGCTTGCTCCTATACAAGTAGCAGTTATTACAATTACAGACGCTATGAATGAGTATGCTCAGCATGTATTTAACACCTTGAAAGAGAAAAATATAAGGTGTATTCTTGATTTGGATAGTGAAAAAGTTACTTATAAAATCAGAAAACACTCTCTTAGTAAAATACCGGTGATTGCTATACTAGGTGAAAAAGAAAGAGAAAAAAATCTCGTAGCCATAAGAAAATTAGGAAATAAGGAGCAAGAAACACTTGAGTTAAATCAGTTTGTGGATAAATTGTTATTGAAATAACAAAAGAGGAGATAGACTATATCAAAGAAAAAAGTAGATATAAGGATAAATGAAGCTATCACAGCAACTCAGATTCGTTTAATAGATCAGGATGACAAGATGATGGGAATAACCAGTTTGAAAGATGGGATGGAGCTGGCAAAGGAACAGAGGTTAGATTTGGTTGAAGTATCTGCAAGTGTTACTCCCCCTGTATGCAAGATTTTGGATTTTGGTAAATACAAATATGAACTTGGAAAAAAAGCCCATGAAGCGAGAAAAAAGCAAAAAACCATCGAAATGAAAGAAATTAAGTTACGACCTAATATTGCCATAGGCGATTTTGCTGTTAAATTAAATAACGCAAAACGATTTATCAACGATGGCAATAAGGTAAAGATTTCTCTGTTTTTTAGAGGACGTGAAATTACACACGAGGAAGTGGGATACAGTGTAATAGAAAAGTTTAAGAATGAGACGCTGAATTTTGCAAAAATTGAAACGAATATAAAAAAAGAAGGAAAGCAAATCTTCATAATTATCACACCAAAATAATTATTAATCGTATGACTGATTTTACTCCTAAACAGATAGTTGGTGAACTCAATAGATATATAATTGGTCAAGAGCAGGCCAAAAAAGCTGTAGCCATCGCCCTAAGAAATAGATGGAGAAGGAAACAAGTCTCGGAAAAACTGAGAGACGAAATAGTTCCTCACAATATATTGATGGTGGGACCAACAGGTGTAGGAAAAACAGAAATTGCAAGAAGATTAGCAAAGCTTTCCAAAGCACCCTTTCTAAAAGTAGAAGCTACAAAATTTACTGAAATTGGATATGTTGGTCGTGATGTTGATTCTATAATTAGAGACTTGCTTGATATCAGCATAAAAATGGTAAGGGAAGAATTTTTTAATGAAGTTAGAAGTATAGCACTACAAGAAGCTAAGCTCAAGTTAATAGACTATTTAGTGGGCAAAGATGCTTCTAAAAAGACAAAAGAGTTGTATCTAAAAAAGTTTAACTCAAAAGAACTAGACGATAAAGAAGTTGAAATTTCTCTTAATGTAATGCCAAGCAAACAACAAAATATACCAACATTTGATATTCCAGGTATGCCAGGCAGTCAAATGGGTATGCTCAATTTAGGTGATTTATTAAGCAAAACATTAAATGCAAAAAATCAAAAGCTAGTTAAGTTAAAAGTTTCTGAGGCAATAAAACAGCTTACCAAACAAGAAACAGAAAAGCTAATGGATGAACAGACCATAATAGAAAGAGCAATAAAAATGACTGAGGAAGAAGGCATAGTATTTTTAGATGAAATTGATAAAATAGTCGGTGGGAATGTAAACAAGCGTAATGATGTAAACAGAGAAGGTGTACAGAGGGATTTGCTCCCTTTAATTGAAGGGACTATTGTTAATACAAAGTATGGGACAGTAAAAACAAATTATGTATTATTTATTGCATCAGGTGCGTTTCATTTGGCTAGACCATCTGATCTACTTCCAGAATTGCAAGGGAGGCTACCGGTCAGAGTGGAGTTGCATGCCCTGACTCAAAGGGATTTAGTGAAAATATTACAAGAGCCGGAAAACTCACTGCCAAAACAGTATTGTGCATTATTTAAAACTGAAAAGGTAACCCTAAAGTTTACTGAAAACGGATTAAATAGCATAGCAAAATACGCTGCTCATATTAATGATGAGGTGGAGAATATCGGAGCTAGACGCTTATATACCCTGCTTGAAAAAGTTCTGGAAGATATCAGTTTTACAGCAGATGAAAAAGGTGGAAAAACCATAACTATTGACAAAAAGTTTGTAGAAAAAAATATAGCTTCCATAAAAGTGCAAGAGGATCTCACAAAGTTCATTCTGTAGTTTGCAATGAGTATAGCTAGCTTCGCTTTGATATATTTAATGCCTGTATTTTGTCAGAAATGTCATGCCCCTTTATAGAAGTTTGTATACATTTATGAGATTTGTTTTTATAGTGAGGGCATTAATTATTTGAGTTTTTTCAGACTGGATGCAAGAGCAATTGTTTCAAGATGATGCAGTGGGAAACAAGGAGTATAAGGTATTAGCAAGAAAATACAGACCTAGAGTTTTTAAAGACGTTGTTTCTCAATCGCACATCATTAGGATAATAGAGAATTCCATAAGAAATAACAAAATTCATCATGCTTATATACTGATTGGTATTAGGGGAGTTGGAAAAACTACCTTTGCAAGGATTTTAGCAAAAGCACTGAATTGTACAGGAAATGATAGCAACACTCCTGTACTTGAGCCTTGCTTACAATGTGCGAACTGCATAGCGATTGAAGAAAGCAGACACCAGGATGTGATAGAAATAGACGCAGCAAGCAATACCGGTGTCAGCGATATAAAGGAAATTATAGAAAATGCGAAGTACAAACCCATTACTACTAGGTATAAGGTGTATATCATTGATGAGGTGCATATGCTTTCAAACAGTGCATTTAACGCTTTACTAAAGACTTTAGAAGAACCACCTGAACATGTAAAATTCATATTGGCAACTACTGAACTGCAGAAGATTCCCCTTACTGTCATATCAAGATGTCAAAGATTTGATTTACATAGATTTACCATATCTAGGTTAGCAAGCTATTTGGAAGATATTGCGAAAAAAGAAGAGTATAGATTGGATGAACAGGCTTCAAGGTTACTTGCAAAGACAGCACAGGGTTCTGCGAGAGATGGGCTTTCCTTACTGGATCAAGCAATGCTAACATCTGAAAGCAAAACTATAGATTTAAAAGCTGTGACAAACATGCTGGGCATAGTTAGCTTAGAGTACATCTATAATATTTTTAATATGGTAGTTAAAGGCGATATAAAGACGACGCTAAAAATTGTTAGAGACTTATACGAAAAGGGAGCTGAACCCAGCATGATTTTACAAGAGCTCATCGATATTACGTATAAGGTAAGCCTATGTAAAATTGGAGATGCAAAGGATTTAATCGTATCAGATTATGAAATAGATAATTGTAACAAGTTGGCAAAAAATCTAACAGTAATTGTACTGTCCAGATTTTGGCAAATGTTCAGTAAAGCACTTGTTGAAATGAAATCAGCACATAATGAGCTTCACACCTTAGAAATGACTCTGATTAAGGTAGTTTATGCTAACCTTTCTATTACACCGGAGGATATATTAAAAAACTTATCCAATTCAAAGGTTAATGATCATCAACATGCTATTGAAAGCACTCAAACTGAAGTAAAAAAAATTCATAACTGTGAAACGATAGAAAATCTATTGAATATACTTGAAGAAAAAACAGAAATGATGCTATATCATACTATCAAACATGAGTTATCAATTATCGAGTTTAGAAGTGGTTATATGAAGATAAACAATACCAATAGCTCAAAGTACAATAAGCATGAGCTAAAAGAAAAATTGCATAAGATTACAGGAATTGAGTGGGTAATAGAAAATGAGAGTTTTGAAGCAGGATTAAACTATGGTAAAGAAGAAAGTAAAAGGATAAAAGAAAAGAAGGAGAAAATTAAAAATTACGGATTGGTACAGGAAGTACTTAAAAGCTTTTCAGGAATAGAAATTAGTGATATCAAATTAACATAGAAGTACGTAATGAGTTTTTATGAACATGCAGCAAATGATGCAACAAGTCCAAGCGATGCAAAAGAAAATGCAGGAACTACAAAAAATTATGGAAGAGAAAGAGATTATTGGCACTTCCGGAGGGGGATTATTGACAATTACGACCACAGGTAAGGGTGAAGTGAAAAGGGTAAGTATAGATAAAAGCTTGGTAAATCCTGATGAAACTGAAATACTAGAAGACTTAATTGTTGCAGCTTTTAACAGTGCCAAACAAAATACTGAACAGTATAGTAATGAAGAGATGGGTAAATTAGGTATCTCTCCGAATTTACTTAAAGGTATGATGTAAGGTCATACATTATGTGTAAAAAAATGGTACTCTAACAACTACCTATTTAAGGAAGGCTTTTCTAGGTCTTCTTCAGATTTTACTCTAAAAATATGGTTTCAGATTCATTAACAATAAAAGAAAGGATGGAATGGTTGAGGAAGGAGATAAAAAAGCATGATGAGCTTTATTATGTAAAAAGCACTCCAATTATTACCGACCAAGCATACGACCAATTAAGGCAAGAGCTTGAAGAACTTGAAGAATTGTATCTGGAGTTTCAAACTAAAAACAGTGTCACTCAAACTGTGGGTTCAATAGCCACAAAAGGATTTGCTAAAATTAAGCACAGCTATCGGATGTTATCTATTAACAATGGATTTTCTGACAAGGATATTAAAGACTTTATACTAAGGATAAAGAAATTAGCTAACATGGCAGAAGGGGATGAGATAGAGTTACATTGTGAACCAAAGATAGATGGGGTATCTTTTGCAGCACATTATAAAGATGGCAATCTAAAATTTGCAATAACTCGTGGGGATGGGACGATAGGAGAGGATATTACTCAAAATATCAAGACATTTTCAGATTTCCCTTTAACAGTTAATACAAAGGAGGAATTTGAAGTACGTGGTGAAGTTTACATGAATAAAAGCGATTTTATTACCTTAAATAAAGAGTACAGCTTACAAAACAAAACTACCTTTGCTAATCCTCGAAATGCTGCTTCTGGCTCTTTAAGGCAACTTGATTCTGTAATCACTCAGGAAAGAAAATTGAGATACTTTATTTGGGGCGGAAATTTTCCCAACGTAAACACCCAAAGTAGTATGATGGATAAGTTCCAATCTTTGGGATTTATTATTAATATAGATACTGTCGTCTATAGTAAGTTAGGGGATATACTGCAGTATTATGAAAGAATGTACAAAAAAAAGGCTGAACTTAACTACGATATCGATGGCTTAGTCTATAAAGTAAATGACATAGCTTTGCAGAATGCTATGGGAAATATAAGTAGAGCTCCTAGATGGGCAATTGCTCATAAATTCCCTGCTGAATATGCTGATACAAAGGTTGAAGATATATTTGTACAGGTTGGTAGAACTGGAGCTATCACGCCAGTTGCAAAATTAAAGCCAGTAAACATAGGTGGTGTACTCGTTACAAAGGCATCACTCCATAATGAAGATGAGATTTTCAGGAAGGATATACGTGTTGGAGATGCTGTAGTTATCAAAAGAGCAGGGGATGTTATACCACAAGTGGTTAAGGTACATCCAGAACAAAGGACAGCTGACATAAAGAAATTCGTTTTTCCAACGAATTGTCCTATTTGTAATAGTGAAATAAAAAGGATAGGTGATGATGTAGTAAAGAGATGTATAGGTGGTATCAAATGCAAAGTTCAGTGTATAGAAAAACTTTGTCATTTCGTTTCAAAACATGCTTTTAACATCGTTGGGTTATCGAAGCAATCTATCCTGCAGCTCTATCATGAGGGATTGATTATATCTCCAGCCGATATTTTTAGTCTACAGAATCCAGAACTAAAAGATTCATTAGAAAAACTAGAAGGTTGGGGGAAACAATCCATTACCAACTTACTTGCTACTATTGAAAAGGCAAAAGACATAGAATTTTATCGTTTCATATATTCTTTAGGCATCAGGCATGTGGGAATAGTTACAGCAGAAATCATTGCAAACCATTTTAAAAGCATTGAGAACTTACTAAACAGGGTTTCAGATGGTAATATCATCGAGGAATTAGAAGCAGTAGACGGCATAGGAAGCATAATCGCTAATAGCTTGCAGGATTTTTTTAATGATTCCTATAATGTCAAACTCATTCATGACATACTGCAATATATCAATATAGAATATACTGAAGTTGTTAAGGAAAGGGAATTAAAGTTTGATGGCAAAACGATGATTTTTACCGGCAAACTTGATATGTACACTAGAAAAGAGGCACAAAACACAGCAAAAAAACTTGGTGCAAAGATTACCTCTACAGTTTCAAAAAACACCGACATTCTAGTGATTGGCAAATATCCAGGATCAAAATTGAAAAAGGCTAAGAATTTAGGTGTGGACATCATGACAGAGAAAGAATTTAAAAACATCGTTGAATAGAAGTGATGTATAGGTAGTTGCAATCCAAGACCGCAACTATAGCTTAGCACACTTAGGTACCCTACAGCGTCGCATCCTCGCTCATGTAGGAATAACTACACTTCACTCGTCGCTCCTTGTAAATACCTAATGAAACTAGCTATAGGCATTAATATAAATTATCTTCGAAAGCATCAGGCATACATCTTTTTAATGATGTTTTATATATATCTTCATCATCCAGCTTTTCTCCATTATTTACCCTATTATGAACTATAATCTGGGTTAATTTTTTTCCACCAATCACCATAGCAGGAAGCATAGCTCCCATGACTTAAGCCATTTCATCTGGAACTTAGTCAGATAATTCGGTCTGCTTTTTTTTATAAATCCCCCTTTGTTTGTTTTTACAATAACCCTGAAATTGACATAACTAAGCCTTTTGTTAATTCAGGCTCAGCTTCGTCAAATTTAAGATTTACTTTTTTGGCAACACTTATAATTCTTGTCTGATATTTCTTCCAATTAGTTTTTTGTTGCCATTCTGACTTTTTATAACTACTAGTACCTTGTTTAAGAAAAGCATCACTGCTCTCTGATACAAAATTACCATCTGCTTTTTCACTTATCTGTAGATCAGTAACCATAGAATATTTTACAACCTCAACTGCAGCATCAAGTATAGTATTAGCTGCACCACCAATCAACCCACCAACTAACGCACCTCTGCCAGAATCAGAAAATGCACCACCTAACATAGCTCCTGCTGCCATACCTTCAAATGTACTACCATAGCCACCAGTTAATATTGAAAGGGGGTTTTCCAGAGAAGACTTACCTACCTGCAATATGTTTGCTTGTATCATTATGTTGGCTTCCTTTGGATTTCTTACTATTTTATATCCCTTTTCTTCTATTGCATTTTTTATGCTTGACTCTATATTAAGCCCCCTTTTATCTGTAGTGTTCCTAATTTGTAATAATACTGTTCTTTTACTATCTTCAATTGGATCAAGAAAAATAGTATCTGACATTTTCGTCTCTGTCTCAAGCTTGCCATGCTTAATTAGCTTTTGAGTTGTCTGGCATCCAGTTAAGCCCAGCACACCACTAAAGACTGCGAATATAACCAAATATTTAGATAATTTCCTGATCATTTTTTATCCCCCCTTATTGTTACTTTAGTTATGTTGTCTATAGCATTTTAAGATACAGCACAACTCTTAGTTGTCTAGTACATTATATTTTTATCTTTTTCATAACAGTATTATGGTTAGTATAAACACAAATATTTGCTGCTATTTTCATAGCTTTTTGAGCAGCTTCTTCAAGTTTTACTCCATTTACATCTATTAGTGCCTTAGCAGCTGCCAAAGCATAATTTCCACCAGAGCCAATTGCTGCTAAACCATCTTCGGGTTCTAACACATCACCATTTCCTGTCAAAATTAGTGTACTGTCCTTATCTGCTACAATAAGCATCGCTTCTAGCCTTCTAAGATATTTATCAAGTCTCCAATCTTTTACCAATTCAACAGATGCCCTAATCAAATTGTAAGAATATTTTTCAAGCTTCTCTTCAAGGCGATTAAACAACGTAAATGCATCAGCTGTAGTCCCTGCAAAGCCAGCTATTATACTATCTTGAGCTAAGGTTCTAATTTTATTTGCAGTGTTTTTTATAATGGTATTCCCTAAACTAACCTGCCCATCTCCAATAATAATTACTTCTCTATTGTTTCTTATACTTAAGATTGTTGTTGCATGCCAAATGCATGTTTTACTATCGCTATACATAAATGATATGTTAAAGTCTTCCTAGTGTAGGCTAATTATCTAAAATAAATTTGTAAACAATTATTGTTTTTTTATATGGAAAATACTACTAATTTTAAGTTTGAGCAGTTGAATGAAAAAGTGTCAAATCAACCTGAGGAGGGAGAGTTTCAGGAATGTAATTTTCCAAGATTAAAGAGTGTAAACAGCGAGAAAGGGACATATCTTTTTTATGGAACAGATGAGATGAAAAAAGTACAAGCTGATACAGCTTATGAAGCAGTACATAAAGCCAATTTAAAGAATATCAAGAAAATGGTATGTATGGATAATATTTTGGGAACAAAAAACATTTTTACCCCCGAAGAGTTAAAGAAGGATAAAACTAAAGTACCATGACAATGATAACAAGATTTGCTCCCAGTCCTACAGGGTTATTACATGTAGGAAGTTTGAGAACTGCCCTTATAACGTGGTTTGCCACTAGATCAAAATCTGGCAAGTTTATATTGAGAATAGATGATACGGATCAGGAAAGATCAAAAAAGGAGTATGTAAATGCAATTAAGAAAGATTTAGCCTGGTGTGGTATAGATTGGGATTTATGTTTTTATCAATCAGATAGGCTAGCGAAGTATAAAAAAGCAAAGCAGAAACTCATAAAATCGGGAAGGTTATATCCTTGTTATGAAACAGAAGAAGGGTTAGCTTTTAAAAAGAAAAGCTTACTTAGTAGGAATTTGCCACCTATCTACGATAGGGCATCATTAAATTTAACCTCAAACAAAAAACAAGAACTGGAGAAAAGGGGGGTAAAATCTTACTGGAGGTTTCTATTAACAGATAAAGAGATAGTTTGGAATGACAAGGTAAGGGGAGAACTGAAATTTTCTGCAAAGAATTTAAGTGATCCTGTTTTGATCAGAACTGATGGCACTTTAACGTATAGCTTAGCCTCAGTAGTTGATGATATAGAGTATGGAATTACAGATATTATACGAGGTGAGGATCATATTTCAAATAGTGCAGTTCATATACAGCTTTTTGAAGCATTGGGAGTAAAACCTCCTGAGTTTACACATATTTCATTACTTAGTACGAAAGAAAAGAAATTATCAAAAAGAGTAGGGGGGTTTAATGTTAAAGAATTAAAGGAAAAGGGTATTTTATCTTTATCATTAGCAATTTTTCTTTCTAAAATTGGTACTTCAGAGGTAATCGATGCTGAAAAAAGAATACCTGATTTGATAAAGGAATTTGAGTTTTCAAAGCTAAATAAAGCTACTGTGCAATATGACTATACAGAATTAGCCATCTTTAATACTAAAGTCATACATTCATTAGACTATAATGAAGTGAAAGATGAGCTACAGAATTTAGGAATAAATGATATTGATGAAGAGTTTTGGTTATCTGTAAGGGGCAATATTGAACGAATAGAGGACGTAATGAAGTGGTGGCGTATATGCAAAGAGGATATAAAAACAAAAGTATTGGATAAAGAGCTAATTAAAATAGCAAGAGAGCAATTGCCACAGGAAGAATTTAATTTTAAGACATGGGATATATGGATGAATAATATAAAAAAAAACACTAGCAAAAGGGGGAAAGAGCTTCTTCTGCCAATTAGAATTGCATTAACAGGGGAAGATAAAGGTCCAGAACTAAGGAATTTGCTTCCTATTATAAATAAGGAACTTGTTTTGAAAAGACTAGAGAACAGAATTTAAATTTTTTATCACATAGACTGTATAGTAAATTTATAGCTTATCATACAAAGGTTTGGACATATTATTAATATATTTTCGTCATTGCGAGCCTACTGCTGTAGGCGTGGCAATCAACCCTCCTGCCCTGTCATTGCGAGCTCACAGAGTGAGTGTGGCAATCCCTGGATCACCACGATCGCTGTTGCGATCTCGTGATGACGGAATAAAAAAGTTAAAACATCTAATCTTAGTGGTATATGCTATAATTCATAACCCCCTTATTGTCTCTAAAATACATAAAGAGTTAGAAAGGACATTCTTGTAATCCAGAATAAACCTTTTAATTCCTTCTAAGTTATTTTTGTATTCCTAGTTCTTTCTGGTTATGCATTGCTACAACAAAATTAAATTTGGCAATATCAATACCTATTGTCATTTCTTCTAGTGTCATTTTTGACAACAACGTAATTTTTCACTTTAGATGCTCCTCTTATCTCACTTGCTATTTTTAAAGCTTTATCTAATTCTTCTTGATTTTCAGCAATACCTAAGAGATACACCACGTTATTATATGAGGTAATTTGATAATTAACTGAGTGTACTCCCTTAGCAACTAAAAATTTTGCTTTTAATTGTGTTGTAAGCCACGAATCCTTTGCTGCATTTGCTATATTTTTTTCAGTAACTATAACATCATTCATTATCTCTTTTACCCCCCTTATCAACCATGCAACTTTTTCTGCTTGATCTTTGAACTCGATATCTATTACGTAACCTGTCAATAATACCCTACCTTCACACACATTCACAGAAATGTTACTTAATGAATTTTCTGTGCCGTTTTTAATTAGCCCATGTATAATCTTTGTTACAATAATTTTATCATCAACAACACTACCAAGAGACCTTTTATCTCCTGCAACGGTCACCCCGGTGACAGCAGTAGTTGCCACTCCTATAACACAGCTACTAAGAGCAAAAGCCAAAGCTAACAAAAACGCAAGAAGAAAACCCCTCCCCAAACTGTACATATACACATATATTTCACTTATAGGATTAATTATGAACACTTATGGATAAAATTTCAAGGGAAAACTCAAATCACCACATGCTAACTTATTTTCGGTATTTAGTATAACATGACCGACTATATAGCTTATCACATAAAGGTGTGGGCATATTATCAATATAATCTTCGTCATTGCGAGCCTGTATAACAGGCGTGACAACCCATCTTCAGATAAAAGTATCATTGTTTTTACTGGATTACTACGGTCGCTTTGCTCCCTCGTAATAACAAAGGATGATACCTACTCCCTTGTGATGACGAGAAATTGTAGAATTTTTGTTTAAATCTTAATTATATATGCTATAAAATATGAGTCAAACTATAACTTGAGTTATGTAGTACATATTGAGTAGCTGTTTTTTTAATTACATCAACAAAAACAGGGGCTTTAGCATTAACTACTATCTTAAATTTATCATTCACTTTTTTTGTAGAACAAATTAGAACAACGGCTGTGTTTTTTATCTCTAACTCCAAGCTACCTATAACATTTTGAATATCTTCAATCTTTATAATTTTATTATTCAAGGCAACCGGCAATATCAAAAAACAAAGTTGCTCGCTTTCAATAGATTGCAACAACTTAAATGATTTAAGTTTGTCGTTGGGTACAGAGGCTAAACAAAATGTTCTTGCTTCAGGTATACCTATAAGACCTTTTGGAAAATGAATTTTATGTTGCAGACTAGCTGTTACAGTACCAAATCTATTACGAAAGACTAGTAAATCATGCTCTTTTACTTTTTTTCTATTTAACATATTCTCACCACATTAATTTTTATAAATAATCAACCAATTTTGTTGAAAGGAGTATTTTATTGCTTGTATAGATAGCCTGTAAGTCGCTTGCTATACGTGTTAAATCAGTTAAAGTTAATACATTATCTGTCCTTGTTTTTACGTCATACATGTCTACATTTGTTGCTAAAGAAATTTCCTCATGATCTAAATACACCTTGATACTCTTGCTTTTTGCATCAACTTCTTTTTTACTTACGATGACCTTATCTGTACCTTCTTTGAGCTTGTCAAAAACCTCATCTGTGTTTTGAGTTCCATCCCTTATGCCCTTTAGCAAAGTAACTAGATTTTTTATACTTTCATTACCAGCATTAAAATTCAATTCGATCTCTTGTTCATTATAGGTAAATAACACATTGCGTTTACTTCCTTTGTAGTAATTTGTTGCATCAGAACTTTCTGATAAATCTATAGGTTTAGTGTCTACATCCTCATCTGAAAAAAGGTAAGTACCATCATATTCAGACCTTTTATTTAATATCACTTCAAAATTACTGAGCATATCCTTTGCAAAGCTTTTTCTTGTTGTTTCTAAATTTTTATTGTTCTCATTTTTTATTGTACCATCTAGCTTTTGCCAAGATACCAAACCATCTTGTAAAACACGTAGCAGTTGATCTAATTGTGCTGACATTTCATTGGTTTTATGTAACCCCTCTTTTAAAATGGCAACATTTTGATGATCTTCTTCTATTACTTGTGCTTGATGTAACAAATTTTTTGTTTCAGAAAACGATAAGTCATAAAAATGTTCATATTGTTTTGCTGTATCAATCTGTTTTTGGATCTCATCCATGCTAGTTTGCATCTTGCCTACTGCTTCCTTAGTATATTCATTACTTAAAGCATTACTGTTGAAATATACTGCCATGTCTATATCTCCCTAATTTACTTGATTTAAAAATTGTCTCCAATACTCATCAAATGCTTGAAAAACTTTCAGTGTGCTTAAATATATCCTTTCATATTGAGTGATGTTTAATAATTCTTCATCAGTATTAACTCCCGACTGGGAGGCAATTTGTTCGCTGATTCCATCTAATTCTATCTTACTAATGCCTAACTTCTGCACAGTTGAGTGATTTTTGTTGTTTAGGGTCAGGAGAGTATGTTATTAGCAAAATGCGACAGGGTATCTGTAAATTTCGTTGCCTTACCTGCACCAATAAATTCAAGCTTTTTACTTTTAAGTTGCAACAAACCCTTTAATGTATCCTTATTGTTTTTGCCCACCTCATATTTTGTATTAGAAGTTACACCTAATTTAGCAGTAGCTAATTTATTCTCATTAATAACATTTTCAGATACCTTTACTGACATCGCACTATTTGCACCAGATTCTGCATCGTAAAACTGTCCTGTTGCATGAGTGAATAATTTATTAAATCCAAAAAACTGATTTATTCCCTTTAACTTCCCACTACTATTAGATTCATTAAAAGCCTTTTGATCAGTATTAAGATTAGTACTTTCATCAACAATAACAAAGTTGAAACTTGTATTATTAGCTTTCAATCTGAGATATCCTTTCTAACCAGAAGCCACAGCCTTACCATCAGCATCCACTAATTTAGCTGTTATTTTGTAGTTTGAGTATGGATTAGTATTAAACTTTTGGTTTATGCCTCTATTAATTCTTTAGCGGTCACTTGATCATTCTTTTTTAGTGAACCCAAATCAAACTCCAGCATAGAAAGTGCTGAACCACTATTTTGTATTACCTTGCTAGTATTTGGATCAAGAAAAGCTATTTTGAATTTTCCGTCATTCACATAAATCTTGTCATTCCCCTTAAATGTTTCAGCACTAAACATCGACTGAAACCCAGTGCTTGGGACAGCATCAGCATAAACATTATTAGCCTCATTCACAAAATTATCTGTAAACTGATCCAGATTTTTGACAATGCCTGGTATTAACTGATCTCTTAATTCAAACAATGCCAGCAATTCACCACCTTTTAAATGATGTACTATCTTATCAGGAACTCCACTTGTAACAATGTCTGTTCTATATTGAGGGTCATCGCTAGCTATGTTTGTATTGACAACGGAAAGTGCAGGAAATTCAAAATCTTTATCGAGATAATTCTCTAAATTATTTGTATGATCAAATTTAACATTGTATTCGATATCACTCCTTATCAAAGTAACACCATTGCCAGTTTCTAGTACCAAAGAACTTTGTGTATCATAATGTTGCTTTACATCTACAATTTTGGAAACCTCACGTATTTCATTTACAATCTTGGTCTTTGCATCATTATACTGAGCATCATTATCTTTGAGCAATGGTAACTTATCACTAAGAGATTTTAGCGTCTTAAGATGTTCGTTTAATTCATTAACAGATTCCGCAATTTGTCCATCTACTTCCTGCCTTAATTTTTGTAAATTTTCTGCTAACTTGGATACCTTCTCAGCTACATTTTTGATTGCATCAACTGCATTTGCCATATCTAGAGAATCATTGCTTGAAAGTTGCAAATCATTCAGGCTGTTGAAAAAAGATTGTAAAGCTCCCGATAAATTAGGACTTAAATTAATGCCTTTATTTCCATCATGGTAAAGTTTTGGAGTGCCAAAAAGATCAATAATTCTCTCTAGGTAGCTGTTTTGTAGTACAAGGTTGGAGTGTTCGAAATTCTTCTGGTATTCAGCTTTTAGCAACATTCATTTACGACAAGGTCAATGCTTTCTATCTTAGCACCAACTTGTGGGTCTGAGATAAGGTTTGCATTCTGCCTGATATAATTTGGATCATTGGCATTTACTATATTTTTCTGAGCTGTACCTATTAACTGCTCGTGATTTTTAATAGCAGATGCTGTAATTTCAAGTATTCTATCGCTCATATTTCCTCTCTTCAGACCTCTGTATTAAAAAGCACGCATTTACTGGTTTTATTTCCACCATCCCTATTGCCATTTTTAGAGTAATTTTTATGTTTAGTCTCATTCTTTACTGCAATGTTTTTTATTATTTCCATGGTCTTATCACTGACATACTGTGCTTTTTTTATATTATTCATGTTTCTACTAGAAGTAGATAGCAAATTTTGTACCAACTTTTTTATATCCTCTATTTTTTGAGTATCTTCTTGTTTACCGGGGACATAATTTTCTAAAATCTTCTCTCTGTGTTTTTCAAAAAAATTTACCAACCCTACCTTATCCTGAATCAACTTCGTTGCTTCAGAATATTTTTTTTGATTTATTAATCTCTCTTCTTCACTAATTATCCCATTTAACCTACTCAAAGCTTTAGTAATGAGCTCGTGGTCAATTATGTCTTCTGAATTTGTAGACTTTTTATCCCTATGTTCTTCAATCTTATCTTCCACCATGTTGATATTTATTTAACAATTGCTTTTTAATCTCCTTCGCAATATCTAGCTTATTACTCTTTACAATTTCTTTTGCATATTCCTGTACCAGAAATGAGCTTAAAGTTTTTTCTGCAAAACCCCCCTCCTGTTAGTGGGTCTGGGTCTCTATTTTCAAAAATTGGCTCTAGCATATTTGAAAGTACAATACTTTCATATTTTTGTAGTGCTTGCTTAAATTTGCTAATTTGTACACCCTTTGATTTAATGGAATGGTTTGGCTTTTTTGACGTATCACCCTTGTTAGGCAAACTATGTGTTTGGATATTGCTATTCATTATTTTACCTCTATTACTACTTACAATGCTCCTGCTTGTTGTATAGATTTTAATATGGTAATTAAATCTTGTGGTTTAACACCTAGTGAGTTTAACCCATGAACTAAATCCGTAAGGTTTGCAGTAGGCTCAAGAATTTTAAGTGCTGTACCAGAAGGTTGTATCTTAGTGTTATCTTTAGAAAAGAATTCCCCTTTTATTCCAAATTCCTCGAGAGGTGTAACTTTTACGACTAGATTTTTTGTGCTATGGCAACCTTGCTAATTTTAACCTCTTTGCCTACCACCACCGTGCCAGTTGCTTCATCTATTATAATTTTAGCCACAGTATGAGGAACAATAGAGATATTCTCAATATCAGCCAATAATTCTACGACATTATTTTGGTATTGATCTGGTATTTTTAATAGTACAGTTCCTGGGTCTTGAGCTTTTGCTATAGAGTCTCCTATATACGAATTAATAGCATTTGCAATAGACCTAGCGGTTGTAAAATCAGGGTTTTTTAAAGCAATATTAATATTGGATAGAGAGTTAAGTTTGAATGGAATCTCTTTTTCAATTAAAGCTCCATTGATAATATACCCTGAAGTTAAAATAGGCTTGAAGTTATCTTGCCTGGTATCTGACAACCTTCCTATACCAACCTGTCCCTGTGCAACAGCATATATTTTCCCATCCACTCCCATCAGCGGAGTTGCAAGTAATGTCCCACCTTTTAAACTTTTAGCATCTCCAAGAGTGCTTAAATTCACAGAAATTCTACTTCCTGATCTCGAGAAACCAGGTAAAGTAGTTGTTACTATTACGGCAGCGATATTTTTTGTTTTTATATTTTCTCCTCTGGTGTTTATCCCTAGTTTCTCCAACAGGTCTACCAAACCTTTTTGGGTAAAGGAGGAATTTTGTAAGTTATCTCCTGTACCATCTAGTCCACTTACTAACCCGTATCCCACTAACACATTATCCCTAACTCCTTCAAAATCCACTATGTTTTTAATTTTCGAATCAGCAGTAGAATTGAGAGAAGAGAATAGAAAAATCCAAAAAAGATTTAGTACAATACCGAAAAATTTTTCTTTACTAACAACATCCAAATGAACTACACACGCTACCCCTAGAGTTAAGCACTATTAGAAACAACTAGCAAGAGAAATAAATATTACCCTTGTGTTATAGTATATCACATAAAAGTTTAGACATATTTATCAATACATTCTCGTCATTGCGAGCTTGTGCAACAGGCACAAGCGTGGCAATCTCTGGATCACCACAGTCGCTATCGCTCCTTCGTGATGACGAGAAATAAAGACCGCCATCTCGTGATGACTGGTGAAATAAATTTGTTCACAACGACATGTGTCTAACACCTTAGTGCAATATAACTATAATTTTCTTCGAAATAGTATATTTACCTAGTGTTCAAAAACTGGTATAATTAAAATGCTTTGTTGCTATGGCAATAAACTCTACTTGTAATAGATGTTTTGGACTCGGGGGCAGTACCCGACGTCTCCACCAGGCTTATGGGGACGAAATTAGTATCGACAGTCATTCAAAAGAGTAGTTTTGCCCAGGGTGATTCCTGTAAAAGATCACTATTATAATTGCAAACAAAAAGTTTGCCGCTAACGATAACCAAGTACTAGCACTAGCTGCTTAAGCTTAGTTGTTGATTTAGCACGGTTTGGGGTTTCCGAGTAACAGAAAACCCCGTTTTTTAACGAAATTAAATTCAAAAATGTACGATAGGGGTAATGTTTTTGCTAAAATATTAAACAAAAAACTTCCTTGTGACTCTGTTTACGAAGATAGTAATATATTAATCTTTCATGACATAAATCCTGCTGCTCCCATTCATTTAATTGCCATCCCTAAAGGAGAATTTGTCTCATTTGATGATTTTTCTCAAAAGGCTACTATAGAACAAATAAAATCGTTTTTCTCATCTATACAAAAGGTCGCTAAACAGCTGGGTCTTGCAAATACTGGCTATAGGTTAATCACCAATCATGGAAAAGATGCCATGCAAACAGTTGGACATTTTCACGTTCACATTCTTGCAGGAAAACCACTGGGAGCATTAGTAGCAGGTGATCAGTATCACAACAAATGAGAGTCCTAATATTAAAACAAATAAAATACCTTTTAGAGGCTTTTCTTATTTATTCTTTTTACTTTTTCTTTAAAGCCTTTCAAATAGAGACTTCCTCAGTGATAGGTGGGAAATTACTAAAATTTTGCAGTTGTGTTCTAAAAGAAAATAAGATTATGGAAAAAAATTTAAAAAATTGTTTTCCTAACACTACATATAGCTACAGAAAAAAAATCATTCTCTCTACTTGGGAACATTTTGGTTCAGTAATTGGAGAACTTTCACATTGGCATAACATGGGCAAAAGGGAATTTTTTGACAGAATTAAAATTATAAATCCCCATAACATGCCACGTTCAAGAGCACTTATTATTTCCGGACATATTGGCAATTGGGAACTGATAAGCAAAATCGCAAGAGAATATAGTATTAATTTAACATTAGTTTATAGACCTTCGAACAATCCCTATACTGATAATTTGATAAATAAACTTCGCAATTCATACAATATCCCGCTCATACCAAAAGGAGCAAAAGGAGTTAAAAAGATACTGCAAGAACTAAAAAATGGCAGAGTTGTGGGCATGATGATCGATCAAAAAATGGATGAAGGCATCAGCGTTCCTTTTTTCAAAAAAGACGCTATGACGACAACTCTTCCAGCAACTTTAGCCTTGAAATACAAAGTACCTATTATCATGAGCAGAATAATAAAAACTGGCAATGCTAAATACACTGCAGAATTTTGTGAGCATTTAAAAATTACATCTACTGATACAAAGTTTAGTATAATGAAAAAAATAAATAGTATATTAGAAAAGTGGATTATAGAAACACCAGAACAATGGTTTTGGTTTCATAATAGGTGGAAATAGGAAAATAATAGGTGTAAGGTCTGTGTGATATGGTATATAATTTGCGGTGATTTAATACAATATCGATATCTATGCCTTAATGAATTATGTTATAAATATCATTCTACAACAAGAATACTTGAGATAAATGAGAGAGAATAATGGCATAGTCATTCATAAGGAAGAGGATTTTCAGAGTATGAGAAAAGCCGGGAAATTAGCAGCTTCCATATTGGATTATATCACAAACTATGTAAATCCTGGAATAACGACTGATGAACTTAATACCCTATGCCATAACAAAATAATTGAAAATGATGCAATACCTGCTCCACTTAATTATAGAGGGTTTCCGAAATCAATTTGTACTTCTGTAAATCACGTTGTTTGCCATGGTATTCCAGGAGAGAAAAAATTGAATGAAGGGGACATAATGAATATTGACATTACTGTAATCCTTAACGGGTGGCATGGTGATACGAGTAAAATGTACCTTGTTGGTGAGAAGATTCCAATAAAAGCAAGAAGACTTGTAGATATAACATATAAAGCAATGATGCAAGGTATTGAAAGTATAAAGCAAGGCATACCGCTTTATGAAATTGGAAAAAATATTCAGGAGTATGTTGAAGGATTTGAATATTCAGCTGTAAGAGAGTATTGTGGACATGGAATTGGTGAAAAATTCCACACTACTCCCAGTGTCTTACATTATTATGATAAAAGAAATGATTTGATTTTACAAAAAGGAATGTTTTTTACTGTTGAACCAATGATTAATGCTGGTGTATGGCAGACTAAATTATTAAGTGATGGGTGGACTGTAATCACTAAAGATAATTCACTTTCTGCTCAATTTGAGCATACAATTGGAGTTACTGACGACGGATGTGAAATTTTTACAAAATCTCCCAAGAACTACAACTACCCACCGTATATTTGATATTACCTTATGAATATAAACTTAAATCAATTAGACAATTACCTGTCAAAAAATAATATTGCCTCAGATTTTTTGCTTGTTGGAGATGATTTTGGGCAAATTGTATATGTTACTGATAACGTATTGAAGAAATATTTTGGCGACGATCAATTTTATATTGACACATTCTATTACTCTAATTTGCAAAAAGACAGCTCATTATTACAAAATGCTTTACAAGCACTTCAGTTGTTTACAGAAAAAAAGGCAATAATAATCAAAGAGGTGGGAGAAAATATAAAAAAAGTGATCTTGGATATTATCGAAAATAAAAATGAC
>CAZJPD010000008.1:28718-31872 GCA_964547795.1 uncultured Candidatus Midichloriaceae bacterium
CATTACTGATTTTGCAGGGAGGAAATTTGAGAAAATCTTCAAAGACATATAAAGAATTGGAATCCATGAAGAAATTATGTCTTGTGAAGTGCTATAAATTAGATATGAATTCTACAGCTATTTTTATTGATAAATTTTTACAAAGTTATAGTGTTAAATATAAAAGAGAATTACCTGATGTTATTACCTGTTCCTTGCCAGATAATGTTTTATTAATTAAAAATGAGTTGGAAAAGGTAGTCCAATATTTGGGGCAGGAAGAACTAACAATAGAGGTAGTTGAAAAGGTAATTTCGGGAACAAAAGATTTTTCATACATCGATCTATGTACAGCAATAGCATTTAAGGACAAAGATAAAATGTTGGAACAGCTCAAAAGAATTAACAGTGAAGGAGTGAGTTTCATCAATATCATAAGAATGTTACAAAACTATTTTGCCAGAGTATTGCATATAAAGAAGGAGGAGAAATTAAAAGGAGATAAAGCGTATAACATTATTAATGACTTAAAACCGCCAGTGTTCTTTAAGGAAAAAACTGCTTTATTAGAAATCTGTAATAAGTTTAATTACGATGGGGTAGTTGATTTAATGTATGAACTAATAAAACTTGAAATAGATTGTAAAGTTATAACTTTTAACCCAAACACGTTATTGCATAATTACCTTATCCAGAAAGAACTTTGTCATACAGATAAAAAAGATAAGCTATACAGCCGATCAGCATAATAAATTGTCTCTCTTACGTATAGTGATTCTCTTATTTGCAGACAAATTTTTTACAACCAGCTATCATTTTATCAGCATTCATATCTGTACTGCTTATCCAAATTTGTGAGGGAGTTTTCTTCAACTCTGAGATCAACCTTTCCTTTCTTGCACTGTCCAAATGTGCAAATATTTCATCTAGCAATAAAATGGGAGATACCTTACTATAGCCATATATAGCATGGGATTGACCAAGCAACAGAGCTATAATCATGGATTTTTGCTCCCCTGTGGAACATAAGTTTGCATATCTATTTTTTTCTCTGTCAATTACTATAAGCTCACTTTTGTGTGCCCCTATGCTACACCTCTTGGATTTAGCATCACAGGCTCTACTTTGTTTTAACTTCTCAGAAACAAGTTCATTCACCTTTGATATTGCTGCCCTTTCTAACATATCCTCTATCTCCCCTTTAACAGAAAGCAAGGGTTTTGGGTAATTTATACTAAATGTATCCAAACATGAGTTGATAAATTTTATACATTCAAGTCTATTACTTATAATTTGAGTACTCAATTCTGCTATTTTTATTTCAATTTGTTCTAGCCAATTTTTATCCCACTCGATATCACTTAAAATTTTACTCCTTGATTGTAAAAAATATTCATATTCTGTTATTTGTTTAGCATGTTTAGGGAAAAAATTAAATGCCATTCTGTCTAAAAATTTTCTTCTAACACTTGGAGATTCTAAAAACAAATTTTCCATTTGAGGGGTTAGCCAAATTATTCTGAGAACATTCAAGATATCAGCTTTTTTCTTCAACTCTTCCTCGTTTATTTTTATGACTTTTTTGCCATTTGATGATATGATGTTTCCAAATTTACATCCCAATAATATTTTATAATTGACTCCTTCATTAAAATAGCTGGTACTTACCACCCACTCTGCTAGACTCTTGTCAAAATCAGTTATGATATCGGTATTTTTGCAGCTTCTCATACCTTTGCCTGCACTAAATAAAGAAATTGCCTCCAATATGTTGGTTTTGCCACTGCCGTTTTTGCCCAAAATAAGCACAAACTTTCTATCACAATCTATGTTTAGTGACTGGTAATTGCGGAAATTATGGAGTGTTAATTGTGATATGTACGAGTGTGTATTATTCACAGTTATGAAAAAAGCAATATTATACCTGTAAAGGCATCAAGACAAATTTACAGTTGGAATTGCCACTATCCTCAATCAAAACAGCTGTATTATTTGAATTAACCTTAAAACAAGCTTTCTCTCCTTTGATCTCCTTTAGAACTTCCAGAACATATATTGCATTAAAAGCAATAGATATTTCATCATTGTCGTAAATTGCAGGAATTTCACTTGTACTAGAAGAGTTCATTTTATCACTAACCGATAATGTTACTTTGTTTTTCTGTATTTTTAATTTTACAGCTCTAATTTTTTCTGTAGAGACAGTTGTAACTAAATCTATGGCTTTAGCTAACTTTTCAGTAGATATTTTAAGCAATTTAGAGTTGCCGTATGGTATAGCCTTATTATAATCAGGGAATTTTCCATCGACCAACTTAGAGACGATAGTTGTATTGCCAACCTTAACTGTAATTTTATTTGACGAGACCCCTACATAAACTTGTCCTTGATCATTTTCAAGCAACTTAACCAGTTCAAATACTGTTTTTTTAGGAATAATTATATCAGGCAATAAAACGGCATTTTCAGGTAATGTGATTTCGCTGAGAGCCAGTCTGTGTACATCTGTTGCAATACTTCTTAGAACTTTGACACCCTTTTCTTCTGTTACATGTAAAAAAATGCCATTTAAGTAATATCTTATGTCATCTGACGAAATTGCATGTTTAGTAGTTGCAATAAGATAATACAAACTATCAGAAGGGAGGTTAAATTCAGAGTCATGTTTTCCTTCTTCGAAATCGGGAAATTCTTCTGCAGAGAGACAAGGGAGGCTAAACTCACTTGCTCCTGATCTAATCAACATTTTTACAGGCTTATCTGAAGGTTCAAAAATAAGTTGGACTTCTTTATCACCCCCTATTTTTCTTACAATATCATAAAACATATGTATCGGGGTTGTAGTAATTAACTCCCCCCCTACACTAGCTGTTATGACCTCTTTGGCAAAAATATCTAGGTCAGTTGTGTAAAAGGATAGTTGATTTTTCTTTGTACTAATTTTGACATTAGACAATATGCTTTTAGTGTTTCTTTTCTCTACAATTGATTGGATGTGAGTGAGTGTCTTTAACAACTCAGTATTATTAACTTGTATTTTCATACCTTATGATTGCTAAATGTCAAAACTAATTGTTTAGATAATAAATTAACTTTATAATTTTGCAAGTTAAGCATTAGTTGAGAGCCAAACATTTTTTCCTATTTTGCATATATTTGTGTATCTATCCACGAG